>JAYWEB010000435.1:0-18004 GCA_043779575.1 Chthoniobacter sp.
GGGAGTTCGCGGATCTGGTGGCAGAGTTCGAAGCCATCCATGCCGGGCATGCGCACGTCGAGCACGATGAGGTCGTAGCTCTGGCTGGCGAGTTCCGCGAGGGCGGCGGCGGGGTCCGGCATGCAGGTCGTGCGGAGGCCGGCCGTCTCCAGCGCCATCTGGATCGACGCGCAGTTTTCGGGGTCGTCGTCCACGGCGAGGATGTGGGCTTTCGCGGGATCGCGGGCCACTTCGAAGCTGCGGTTGCGGAGGAGCGTGCCAATGAATTCGATGGTCTGCTGGATGGTGCGGAGGGTGGAGGAGTTGACCTGCTCGGGCACTTCGTAAAGGCCGCGCGTGAGCTCGGAGAAGGTGGAGCAGATGCGGTGCAGGGCGGCGTAACCGCTGCCGCGGGCGTGCTCGGCGAAGCCGTGAACGTGGCAGTAAAGTTCGTTGAGCAGGCTGAGGTCGTCGGGCGTTCTGGTGAAAGAGTGAAAGCACTGCCGCATGGCTCCGTGCGCGCTGCGGGCATCTTTCTCGGTGAGCGTTTCGCCGATGCCGGCGATGGGCGTTTCGTCCGGCGGCGCGGAGGTTTCACCGGGCAGCGAGGCGGGCTTGCGGGGCAGGCTCGCGGGCTCGGGCTTCGGCGCGGCGGCGGTGGCCGCGCGCGAGGAGGCGGTGGCGAATTTCACCTGCAGCCGCGCCTCGGCGAGGCTGGCGCTGAGTTCGCGGATTTCCCGCTGGGCGGTTTGCAGCCGGGTCGCGAGGTCGATGGTTTCGAGGCGCTGCTTTTCAAAGCGGGTCTGCAGCACGGCGAGATCCTCCTGGCCGGTGCGGGCGACTTCGCCGGTGGCTTCGAGGACGGCGACGTGATTGCACAGCGCGACGATCTGCTCCTCCAGCGTGCTGGCGCCGCCGGTGTGGGCGCGGAGGTTTTCGTGGTCGCGCAAAATGCGGCCGAGCTGCTCCTGCGCGGCCTGGAGCGAGACGAGCGCGCCGTTGCGCTCGCCGGTGAGCGCGGTGAGCTGCGCGCCGACCAGCGCCAGCTCCTGCCGGAGCGTGGCGGCGTCGGCCTGCGCGGCCTGCTCCTGCGCTTCGAGGGTGGCGATTTTTTCCCGCAGCTCAGCGAGGATCTGCGGGGCCGGCTCGCTCGCGGCGGTTTGGAAAGTGGCCGACTGCGCGCGCCGTTCGTCGAGTTCGCGGGTCAGCTCCTCGACCTGCTGCGCGGTGGCGTCGCGGTCGAGCGCGGTGGCTTCGAGCTGGCGGTGGTATGCGGCGGCGGTGGCCTCGGCCTGGTGGGCGGCGGCGGCGGATTTTTCGCGCTGATACTCGAGATCGTAATTCTGGTCTTCCGCGCGGGACAGCCGGTGCTGAAGTTCGAGCACCTGGGTGTGGGCGTCGTCGCGGGCCTGGCGGATGGCCTGGAGCTGCCGCTCCGCATCGCCGCCGCTGCGCGCCGGCTCGCTGGGCGGGCGCTCGGAAGCTTCGCACTGGCGCAACGCGGCGTCGCGCTGGCGCACCGCCTCCTGGCGCTCCCGGCCGGCGTTCTCCAGCTTGCGCGCCGCCTCGGTCAGCTCGCGACTGCTGCGGTCGCTTTCCTGCATCGCCGTATCCCGCTCCTGGATGAGCGAAGTCACTTCCACAAACTGCGAGCGGAGCTGCGTCTCGCTCGCGCGCAGCACGGTGATCTGCAGCGCCGCCTGGGCGAGCTGCTGCACCGCGTCGTCGCGCTCGTGCTCGGCGGTGCGAATGGTCTGCTGGAGCTGCTCCATGAGACTCCGCGCGTCGCCTTCCGCGGCGCTCCCCGGCAGCTTCGCGATGGACAGCGGCATCGCCGGCGCGGAAGCCGGGATAAACTCGATGTATTCGGCGTGATCGGGTTGCGATTGGGACATAGTCGGAGCGCCGACGGTCCGTGGACCTGCGGCTTAGCTTCTCCATTAAAGCACCGGCCATGCCCCGTGCCGGACCGGGTTCCGGCGGCGGTGCGCCCAGCGGGAAAAGGCCGGCTCGGGCGTCCGCCGGGCGGGGTTTGGCGCGCGGATTTCGTGGACTGAATCGGTCTGGCTCAGACGATCCGGGTCAAAAAAATCATCACCGCACCGATCCCGCCGCACCACTCGCAGCCCCGCGCGGGCGATTCTCACTTCACCCCGGCCACCTGGAATCCCTCGCCCTCCAAAACCGCGCGAATCTTCCCCGGCTGGTCCCCCTGAATCTCGATCGTCCGCCCCTTCACCGTCCCGCCGCACCCGCACGCCGCCCGCACCTTTTTCGCCGTCGCCGCGATCACCGACCCCGGCAGATGCGTGGCGAAATCGTGAATCACGATCACCGTCTTCCCCCCGCGCTGCGCCGTCTCCCGCCGCAGCACCACGCGCCCCATTTTCCAAACCGGCAGGGGCACCGGGGCCGCCACCGGCTCCGGCGCGGCGGGCAGACCGGCCATTTCGAGCCCGGCAAAAGCCGCGTTCATCCCCGGCCGCGGCGACTCGGCGGCATGGGTCTCGATGCGTTTCTTTTCTGCGCGGGGCATGGTGGTTGTCGGAAAGAGCTACCCGTCCATTCCGGGCAAAGCAATTTCCGGTTTGGTGGTGGCCACGGATCGCACCGTGGCCGGACGCGGCTGGAAGATAGGTTGTTGTGCGCGTCCTTTACCGCTACCTCAGAGCGCATGAATCCCAATCGTTGTGCTCCCTCTGGAAGTGCTGGAGAAATCTCGGTTCGACTCGTCTTCGTTGCCGCCGTGCTTTGCTTCGCGCTCTATTTCTACACGCGTCCCGAGCCGGCGCCGGTCGTCGCAGAAAACACCCCGGCAGCTCCGCCGCCGATTCCTGCGACACCGCTACCCATGACCCCGGCCCCGGTCGTGGTGCCAGCGCCGCCGGCCCCGCCGCCACCGCCGCCGCCGCCGCCACCCGCCGTCGAAGCCATCCCGCCCGCGGCCACGCCGAGACCGCTTGATTTGGCCACGGTCGCGCAAACTCCGGCCCTGTGGCCCCGGCAGGTCACACTTTTGCAGCCGGCCGCTTTTCCCATCGTCGTAAATGGGCGCACTGCCGGGAGCGTGACCGCGCCCGGCGGGATGGCGGTTCGCCTGCTCCGCGTCGTCGGACAGCAGGTGGAAGTCGAGTTTCAGAATGGGAAACAGCTCCTCCCGGCGGCTGCCACGGACTTGATGCCTCGGGCGACGGCAAACTTCCGGGCCGCGCCGCCGAGCCCGGCCCCAGCCGTGGTCGCCGTCGCGGTCCCCGCCGCGCAATCCGGCGAAAGTCCGCCGCCGCTGCTGCAACCCCGGCCGGGCCAGCCACCCGCCCCCACGGTGGTTCCGGAAAATCTCCAACCACAATTCGCGTTAATCCACACCTCCTACGCCAAGGTGGACGCGGCCAAGCGGCCCAAAGCGCCAGCCGATTCAGTCTGGCTTTTTCGCTCCACGGACAATGCCACCGGCACCGTCGAGGTCGGCTTTCAAGGCGCCGAAGTGGTTTACATGATTTTTCGCCGAGGTGCCGGCGGGGCGTCGATCAAACCGGAGGAGATCTTCCGTATCCACTTGGGATTCCATCAGAAGTTGCTCCAGGAAACCTTCAGTCCATTGACGGGTTTTTCTCGCTACAAACATGCGGTGACAGCGCAGATCAACGCGGCCGTCATCGCCCGGAAGGACTTCGAAATCAAACTGCTCATGACCGGATCCTGAGCCGTTGTGGAGTCCGGCGTCGTGGGAGGAATTGGGGGCGGCTGCAGCGGGCGCGATCTTTGGTGCAGAAAATTTTCCCGAAAATTCCGTCGCCGGTGGGGTTGTCCGTCCTAGATTCCCGCTCTTCATGTCCCACCACGCTCTCTCCATTTCCCTGAATCCGCTGACCATCGCCGCGCTGGCCCTGGCGGGCTGGGCGGCGCCGCTGGCCGCCGAGCCGACGGTCGATTTCAACCGCGACGTGCGGCCGATCCTTTCGGAGAACTGCTTCAAGTGCCACGGCTTCGACCCGGCCACGCGCAAGGCGGACCGCCGGCTCGACACGCGCGACGGGGCGCTGGCGGAAATCGACGGCGTGCGGGCGATCGTGCCCGGCGATCTCAAAAAGAGCGATTTCGCGGCGCGCATCCATTCCACGGAAAAGGACGAGCAGATGCCGCCGCCGAAGAGCGGAAAAAAACTCACGCCCGCGCAGGTCGCGACGCTCGACAAATGGATCGGCCAGGGTGCGCCGTACGCCGTCCATTGGGCGTTCGTCAAACCCGTGCAGGCGCCGCCGCCGCAAATCTTAAATCCGAAATCCGAAATCCTAAATCCCATCGACGCCTTCATCCGCGCGCGGCTGGACCAGGAGAAGCTCACGCCGTCGCCCGAGGCGGACAAATACACGCTCGTCCGCCGCGTTTCGCTCGATCTCATCGGCCTGCCGCCGACCCCGGAGGAGGCGGATGCCTTTGTCCAGGACACCGCTCCCGACGCCTACGAAAAGCTCGTGGACCGGCTGCTCGCCTCGCCGCACTACGGCGAACGCTGGGCGCGGCGCTGGCTGGATCTGGCGCGCTACGCGGACACGAACGGTTATGAAAAAGACCGCGAGCGCACGATCTGGCCGTATCGCGACTGGGTGATCAAGGCGCTGAACGCGGGGATGCCGTTCGATCAGTTCAGCATCGAGCAGCTCGCCGGCGACCTGCTGCCCAAGCCCACGCGCGACCAGCTCGTGGCCACCGGCTTTCACCGCAACACCATGCTCAATGAGGAGGGCGGCATCGATCCGCTGGAGTTTCGCTATCTCTCGATGGTGGATCGCGTGCTGACGACCGGCACCACGTGGCTCGGGCTGACGGTGCAGTGCGCGCAGTGCCACACGCACAAATACGACCCGATCACGCACCGCGAGTATTTCGAGTTCATGGCCAGCATGGACAACGCCGACGAGCCGGAGATGCCGCTCCCGCCGCCCGAGGCCGCGGCGCAGGAAAAAGGGCGCGCGGAAAAACTGGCGAAGCTCCTCGCGGAATTGCCGGGGAAGTTTCCCGCACCCGAGCCCGCGGACGGCGCGGCCGCAGTGGCGCCGGAGCGTCCGATCGAGGAGCGGCGGCGCGAGCTGGTGGAGGGCAAATTTGCCGAATGGCTGGCCCGCGAACGCGAACGCAGCGTGCGCTGGGTGATGCTCCGCCCGGTCGGGGTGAAGGCGAATTCGCCGCTGCTCACGATTCAGCCGGACCTCTCCATTTTCGCCAGCGGCGACTTCACGAAGTCCGACACCTACGAGTTGAATTTCACCGGCGTGCCGCGCGGCATCACCGCCGTGCGGCTGGAGGCGATGCCCGACGAGCGGCTGCCGGGGCGCGGACCGGGGACGACGTTTTACGAGGGAGAAAACGGGGAGTTTTTCCTCGGCGAATTCCAGCTCACGGCGGACGGCGAGCGGGTGAAATTCGGGCGCGCTTCGGAGAGCTACGCGGGCAATGAAATCGGCGGCAAGAAACCGGTCTCCGCGGCGCTCGCCACGGACGGCAATCCCGAGACGGGCTGGTCCACGTTTGGCAAACCGGGCGAGGCGCAGGAGGCGGTGTTCGTCCCGGCGACCCCGCTGGGCCAGCCCGCGGCGCTGACGCTGAAGATGCTCTTTGGCCGCTACTACTCGAGTTCGCTCGGGCGCTTCCGCATTTCCGTGACGACCGATCCGCGCGGGGCGGAAGCGCGCGAGGTGCCGGATGAAATCGGGAAGCTGCTCGTGGTGCCCGACACGGAGCTGGCCGCCGCCCAGCGCGACCGGCTGCGCGCGTGGTTCCTCCTCACCGCGCCCGAACTCGCCGCCGCGCGGAAGGAGATCGACGCGCTCCGCCAGCCGCTCCAGCACCCCACCACGCTCGTCATGCGCGAGCGTCCGCCGGAAAATCCGCGCGCCACTTTCCTCCACCACCGCGGCGAATGGCTCGACCCGAAAGAGCGCGTGGAGCCGGGCGTAATCGCCGTGGCCGGCCCGCTGCCCGCGGACGCGCCGCGCAACCGGCTCGGCCTCGCGCGCTGGCTGGTCTCGCGGGAAAATCCGCTCACCGCCCGCGTGGTCATGAACCGCGAATGGTCCGCGTTTTTTGGCCGCGGGATCGTCCGCACGACCGGCGATTTCGGCTTCCAGGGCGAAGCGCCCACGCACCCGGAATTGCTCGACTGGCTGGCCGTCGAGTTCATGCAGCGCGGCTGGTCGGTGAAGCCGATGCACAAGCTGATGGTCATGAGCGCGACCTACCGCCAGGCGTCCGCCGCGCCGCCCGAGCGGGCGGACCCGGACCCGGAAAACCGGTTCCTCGCGCGCGGCCCGCGCTTCCGCCTCGAGGCCGAGCTGGTCCGCGATGCCGCGCTCCTGGCGAGCGGGTTGCTCTCGGAAAAAATCGGCGGCCCGAGCGTGCGACCATCGCAACCCGCGGGCGTGACCGAAGTCGCCTACGGCTCGCCGAAATGGAACGCCAGCGGCGGCTCCGACCGCTATCGCCGCAGCCTCTACACCTTCGCCAAGCGCACCGCGCCGTTCGCGCTCTTCAGCACCTTCGACGCGCCCACTGGCGAAGCCTGCATCGTCCGCCGCGACGTTTCCAACACCCCGCTCCAGGCGCTCACCCTGCTCAACGACGTCGTCTTTGTCGAAACCGCCCAAGCGCTCGGCCAGTTGCTCGCCGCGCAGTCCGGCTCCGTCGAGGACCGCATCCGCACCGGCTTCCGCCGCGTCTTCACCCGACCGCCGACCGCCGACGAAATCGCGACCCTGGCGAAGTTCTTCACCGCCCAGCAAACGCGCTTCGCCACCACCGAAGCCGAAGCCAAAAAGCTCGCCCCCGAAGGCCCCGGCCCCGCCGCCGACCGCGCCGCCTGGACCGCCCTGGCCCGCGCCCTCTTCAACCTCGACGAAGCCGTGACGCGCAGTTGAACGCGGCTGCTAGGAATTTGCTTTCGCGCCCGCCGCACCGGAAACGGTCAGAACGGGGATCGGCGTCGGGGGGGGGCTGTCTTGGTGAGGAAACGCGCGGCACCATAAAACACGGGATAGCGCGGCAGCCTACTGCACCACTCGCCCGCCGCGCCGCTCTTCAATCGGCTTCGCCTTCGTCGGGTCAAAGGCCGCGTTCGGCGTCGGTATCTGCGCGCCCACGGCCTTGAGGTATTCGCCCAAGCGCCGATCGAGTTCCGCCGTCTCCTTCGCATTTTCCTTCGCGAGTTCGTGCTGCTCGCCGGCGTCTTTCGAGAGATCGAAAAGCAGCAGCGCGCCAGTTTCGTAAGTGCGGATGAGTTTGTAGTTCCCGAGGAGGATCGCGGAGGCCGGCCCTTGCCCGTCTTTGTCGTAGTGCGGGAAATGCACGACGAATTCCTCACGCGCCCGCTTCACCTCTGCGGGTGCGCCGCCGAGCAGCGGCCCGAGGCTTCCGCCTTCCAGATTTTTCGGCAGCGGCTCCTTCGCCGATGCCAGCGCGGCGATGGTCGGCAGCAGGTCCACGGTGCTCGCGCGGACGTGCGTGCAAGCGCCGGCCTTGATTCCCGGCCCGCGCACGATCAGCGGCACGCGGATGCCGCCCTCCCACACCGTGCCCTTGCCATTCGTCAGCGGCCCGTTCGCATTGCGCCCCTGCGCGCCGTGGTCGGCGGTGTAGATGACGCAGGTGCTGTCCGCGATCCCGAGTTCATCGAGCTTCGCGAGCAGCAGCCCGATCGTCGCATCCATATCCTCGCGCACCGCCGCCGGGCCGACGAGGCGCAGGTCGCGATCCGAGGTCGCCCGCTTGCGCACCGCTGCGTAAGTCTCCGCCCGCGCATCCGTCCCGCCGCGCCCCGCGTAGTGCGAGACTTGGAGGTAAAACGGCTTCCCCGCTTTCGCCTGCCGCGCCATGAAATCCATCCCGCGCTCCGTCATCCCAAACGCCTCCTTCGGATTCGGATTCTCGACATTCTCCGGCCCGCCGTTGTTCGTCGCGCCATCGCTTTCATCGAAGCCATGCCGCGCCGGGCTCACGCGCCCGACGTGCCATTTGCCAAAGTGCGCCGTCGCGTAGCCTTCGCGCTTCAGCAGTTCCGCAATCGTCGTTTCCGACTCCGGCATCTCCAGCGTCGCCAGTGCAGGCACGAGCTGGCTGCCCGTCTCCGAAAAGCTGCTCTCCCGCCCGCCGCGCCCTTCGCCGACAAAAGTCATGTGCAGCGCCGCCGGACTCCGGCCCGTGAACAGCGCCGCGCGCGATGGCGTGCAGCGTGGCGAGGCCGCGTAGAAATTCGCAAAGCGCATCCCAGACGCCGCGAGCTTCTCCAGACTCGGCGTGTGCGCGAGCGTATCCTTCGAGCCCGCCACCGCATCATCCATCGGCATCGAAGTCGAAGCCCACCCCTGCGCCTCGCCCATGATGACGACGAAATTTGGACGCACCTCCGCTGCGCCGGCGGCGAATGTAGCGGCGAGGAGAAATGAGAAGCAGAGTGGTTTCATAAAGCGCATCGTGGAGCGTGAAATTTTACTTCGGTGGCGCATCCGCCGGGCGTGGCGGGCGGCGGTCTTGTGGCCCAGCAGCAGTGCCGTCGCGCGTGTAGGTGACGGGCAGTGATGCGCTCGCCAGCACCTTGTCCTTTATCGCAGCGAGCAGCGCCTCGCGCGTGACCTCGCGCGCAGGCTGGGAAATCGCGGGCGCGGCGGAGAGCGCGTAGAGCGTGATGATGTAGGTCTTCGCGCCGGGCCCTTGCGAGTGGGGCGGCTCGTAGCCCGTGCCGCCGCGAAAGCTCGCGCCGAGCTTGCCGATGTCGCGCGCGTTTCTCGGCAGGCTCGTGGTGGTGGCGGGGAGGTCCCACAGCGTCCAATACGACTTCACGACATTGCCCGGCGCGAGGTGGTCCATCACCACGGCAAAGCTCTTCGTCTCCGCCGGCGCTCCTTTCCACACGAGCGGCGGCGAGACGCCCGCGCCATCGCCGGTGAACTCGACTGGCAGTTGCTTCGGGTCGGGAATTTCCGGGCTGCTGAGGACAAACGCGGCGTTCGGTTTTTTCAAAGCGTCCATCTCCGCGCTGCTCACTGGCCCTTGCTCCGCGCGCGCGCCATCGGGACGCGGCGGGCGTTCACCTTCCGGCCTCGGCCCGCCCGGCCCGCCGCCGCCGCGATCTTCGCGCGCTTGATACGTCTCAGCCGTCTTCGCGCCGTCAGCGCCGACGAATTCAAACTTCCACGCGCCGCCGCCCGCGTCGGTGTAGTTCACCCCGCCGGTTTTTCCGCCGATGGCGTAAACCAGCCGCCGCTCTGTGCCGTCCGCCGATGGCGTAAAGCCCGTGATTTTCGCCCCGCGCAACGGCGGCTGATCCTGCCGCACCGGCTGCGCGCGCGGCTGCGGGTCCACCTGCTGCTCGCGCTCGGTGACTTCGCCGTGGAAGCCGCCATTCACATACGGATACTTTTTCGACGCATGATAGTGGTAGCCCAGCGCCGCCGTCGTGTGGCCGTTGAACGCATCCAGCCCCGCCGGGGCCGAGCCATCCGCTTCCGCGAGGCCGTAGATCGCGTAGCCATCGAGCGCGTAGGCGATGGGCTGGCCCTTGCCCACGGCGTCCTGCAAATGCAGCGGCGCGGCGTGGTAGTGGTAATCATCCGCCCGCCCGCAGTGCCCGCCCCACTCATCCAGCTCGCCGATTTCCTGCGCCACCTCGCCGCGATTATTTTGCGGGTTGAAAATCGGCACGCCATTCGCCGCGAGCGCGATGGCCCCGCGCAGGAAGCGCCCCTTGATCGAGAGCGGCTCCTTCGCCGGCACCGGCACGAGTGGAATCTGCCACGCGTTCGCTCCCGAGTATTTCTGCGGCAGCGGCACCTGCTGCTGCCAGTTCGTGATGCCGACCATCATGTTGTGCGCGGGCAGCCCATTGCTCTCCACAAAAAGAAACCGCGCATCCCACCGCACGCTCACCCTCGGCGCAAACGCCGCGAACGCCGCCGCCTGCACAGGTCGCTTCACCGGCTCTGGCGCTGGCTTCGGCGGCGACGTATCGAGCTGCGCAAAGAACCTTTCCGGCGCTTTCCCCGCCGATTCGGTGTGCGAATGCAAGCCGCCGCCGGCGCCAAGATCATGCGCCAAAGCCGCGCCCGCGAAGCACAGCGAAACGACGAGGGCGGAGAAAGTCAGTGCGTGTTTCATTTTGGAAAAAGCTAAATCGGCATTGTCAGCGGAGCGTCTTGGAGCGGCGGGAAAATTGTCAGCTTTGAAACAATGGGACAGGTCAATTGTCTGGTCGCGCTAACTTTGGGAACGAGGTGAACGCCCGTGGCCACCTGCTCGGGCCCGACCGGCGCGACAGCGTTTTGGAGTGCGGCGGTGCTCGGCCGCTCTGGGAGGGCGGGCGCAGGTGGCGAGGGGCCGGGGCGCGGCCTGATGCACGCAAAGAATTCGACAATATCCGCGCCCCCCATAGGGTGCTCGCCACAAACTCCGCGCCATGCACCCGATCCCACCACAAAGCCCGCACATCGCCCGCCGCCATTTTCTCCGGGAGTGCGGGGTGGGCTTGGGGAAGGTGGCGCTCGCCAGTCTGCTGACGGATGGCTTTTCGCCCGCGGCGGGCGCGGCTCTGGCGGAGCATCCGCTGGCGCCAAAGCAGCCGCATTTTCCAGCGAAGGCGAAGCGCGTCATCCACCTGTTCATGGCCGGGGCGCCGAGCCAGCTCGATCTTTTCGACTACAAGCCGGAGCTGACGAAGCTCGAAGGCCAGCCGCTCCCGGCGTCGGTCATCGGCGGGCAGCGCTACGCTTTCATCCGGTCGGATGCGGCGGTGATGGGGCCGCGCTTCAAGTTTGCGAAGCACGGCCAGTGCGGCATGGAGCTGTCGGAGATGCTGCCGAATCTGGCGAAAATCGTGGACGACATCTGCCTGATCAAGTCGGTGCGGACGGACCAGTTCAACCACGCGCCGGCGCAGACGCTTTTCAGCACGGGTTTTCAGCAGCCGGGGCGGCCGAGCATCGGCTCGTGGGCGCTCTACGGGCTCGGGGCGGAGACGCAGGAGCTGCCGGCCTTTGCGGTGATGAGCACGGGCTCGGGCCTGAGCGGCGGCTCGGCGCTGTGGTCGAGCGGTTTTTTGCCGACGATCTACAACGGCGTGCGCCTGCGCACCCAGGGCGATGCGATCCTCGATGTCTCCAGCCCCGCCGGTGTGGACCCGCATCTCCAGCGGGAGACGCTCGACCTCATCGGCACGCTGAACCGGAGCCGCATGGAGCGCGACGGCGACCCGGAAATCGCCACGCGCCTCGCGAATTACGAGATGGCTTTCAAGCTCCAGACCTCCGCGCCGGAGCTGATGGACCTGAAAAGCGAGAGCAAGGAAACGCTCGCGCTTTACGGCTGCGAGCCGGACAAGCCGTCCTTTGCCCGCGCCTGCCTGCTCGCGCGGCGGATGATCGAGCGCGGCGTGCGTTTCGTGAACATCTACCACGAAGGCTGGGACGCGCACAGCGACGTGGCCGGCAATACCCGCGACAACTGCGGCAAGACGGACCAGGCCAGCGCGGCGCTCGTCACCGACTTGAAACAGCGCGGTCTGCTCGACGACACGCTGGTCATCTGGGGCGGCGAATTTGGCCGCACCCCGATGGTCGAGACCAACGCCGCGCTCGGCCGCTCCAAGGGGCGCGACCATCATCCGCAGGCATTCACCATGTGGATGGCCGGCGGCGGGATCAAACCCGGCCTGACCTACGGCGCGACCGACGACCTCGGCTTCCACATCGTGGAAAACCCGCTCCACGTTTACGACATCCAAGCCACGATCATGCACCTCCTCGGCTTCGATCACGAGCGGCTGACCTACCGCTCGCAAGGCCGCGATTTCCGGCTGACGGACGTGCATGGCAAAGTGGCGAAGACGCTGCTGGCGTGAGGTTCGCGTCGCTGCCGTTTGGGCTGAAATTCAGCCGAAACAGTGGCGAACGCCTTTCCCATATTTGGATTTGGTCAAGCTGACGGAAAGGTGAACACAGGATGCCTTATTGTAATTTCGCCAACGAAACGTAAATAAGGCTCCGCGTAGTTCCCTTTCGTCTGCCATGCTCCTCAAAAATTTCCGCTCCGGCACGTTTCGGAAACAGTTTCAGTATCTCAGTTTTGCCCCCAGCTCGATCAACCAGGAGTGGACGTGGGATGATCCGACGGTGAACACCATGCTGGAAGGAGCCAACCGCTGGCTGGGTGAGCTGAACGCTTTCACCAAGATCCTGCCAGATGTGAACCTTTACATCCAGATGCACACGCTGAAGGAGGCCAACGCCTCCAGTCGCATCGAAGGCACCCAAACTCGGATGGAAACGGCCGCGCAGCCGGTGGCGATGGTCGCTCCTGAGCGGCGCGACGACTGGCAGGAGGTTCACAACTATACCGACGCGATGGATTGGGCGGTCGGCAAACTGGACGAGCTGCCTTCTGCCCCGCGCCAGATCGAACGCCGGGAATTAGCCGTTGTCTCTTTGCTCCCACTACTCGTAAACCGTGAAAACCCGCCTCATCATCCTCTGTGCTGCCACACTCGCGGTGCTGGCCGTGATCAGCCAATCCGCCGACAAAGTAAAATCCATGCCTACCTCGAAGCCTGCTCCCGGTCTTGAACGCGCCGTCTTTGGTGCCGGCTGCTTTTGGTGTGTCGAAGCCGTCTTCGAGCGGCTCGATGGCGTGAAGGATGTGATCTCGGGTTATGCCGGCGGGCACACGGAGAACCCGACTTACGAGGAAGTTTGCTCCCACGCCACCGGTCACGCCGAGGTCGTGCAGATCGACTTTGACCCAAAGAAAATCACCTACGAAAAGCTGCTCGATGTCCTCTGGCACGCGCACGATCCCACGACGCTGAACCGGCAGGGCGCCGATGTGGGCGACAGTTATCGCTCGGCCATCTTCTACACCAGCGCGGCGCAGCAGGCGGCGGCGGAGAAGTCGAAAGCGGAAGAGCAGAAGAACTGGAAAGACACGATCGTCACGCAGATCCAGCCGCTGAAAGTCATGTATAAAGCGGAGGTAAGCCATCAGGACTACTACCGCTTGAACGGGAACAAGAACCCGTACTGCCAGGCCGTGGTCCGGCCAAAGGTGGAGAAGCTGGAGAGCAAGGGGATCATTCCAAAGCAGTAGGCCGTCTTTGGTGGGCACCCGGCCGGTGATGATCCAGCGCGGAGTGCGGGAGAGGGGAAGCAAGATGAAGAGCGCGAGCAGAAGCAAAAGGGAAGAGCGCACGCGGACGATTTTTTGGCACCCCTTCTAAGCAAGGCCGTCAGTTTGAGTTGGTGAAATATCAGGCGGCGTGATATTTCCCCCCCCCGCCCTCACAGACCCGATGAACCACTCCTTCCATGTCCTGCTCCTCGCCGCGCTGCCCGCTGTCGTCTGGGCGGACCAAAGTGCGACAGTCAATTTCAACCGCGACGTGCGGCCGATCCTGTCGGACAAATGCTTCGCCTGCCACGGGCCCGACGAAAAAAAGCGCGATAGCAAGCTGCGGCTCGACATCCGCGAGCAGGCCGTCCGGCCCGCCGAGTCGGGCGACACGGCGATCGTCCCCGGCCAGCCGGAGGCCAGCCAGATCATCGTGCGCGTGACTTCCAAGGATCGCGACGAGGTCATGCCTCCGCCGAAGACGCACAAGACCGTGTCGCCGCAGGAGGTCGCCACGCTCCGGCGCTGGATCGCCGAGGGCGCGGTCTATCAGGGGCACTGGGCTTTCATTAAACCGGAGCGCCCGGCGGTGCCCTTCGCGACGCCGAATCCGATCGACGCCTTCATCCGCGCGCGGTTGCAAAAGGAAGGTCTCCCGCCGTCGCCCGAAGCGCCGCGCGAGACGCTCATCCGCCGCGTGTCGCTCGACCTCACGGGGCTGCCGCCGTCGCCGGAGGAAGTGTCCGCTTTCCTCGCCGACCAGGCGCCCAGCGCCTACGAGCGCGCGGTGGACCGGCTGCTCGCCTCGCCGCGCTACGGCGAGAAAATGGCGCAGCAGTGGCTCGACTTCGCGCGCTACGCGGACAGCAACGGCTTCCAGCAGGACGGCTCGCGCTCCATGTGGCCGTGGCGCGACTGGGTCATCCGCGCCTACAACAGCAACCAGCCGTTCGACCAATTCACCATCGAGCAGCTCGCGGGCGATCTGCTGCCGAACGCCACGCTGGCGCAAAAAATCGCGACCGGCTTTCACCGCAACACGCGGCTCAACGGCGAAGGCGGGCGCATCGAGGCGGAGTGGTTCGCGGAGACGGTCATCGACCGCGTGGACACGACCGGCCAGACGTGGCTCGGCCTCACGCTGAACTGCTGCCGCTGCCACGACCACAAATTCGACCCGATCACCCAACGCGAATTCTACCAGATCTTCGCCTACTTCAACTCGAACAACGAAACCGGCGTGCTCGACGACGATGGCCGCAACACCAAGCCGGTCATCGGCCTGCCGACCGCGGAGCAGGAGAAACAGCTCGCCGTTTTGGAAGCCGCGCGCGTGGCCGCCGAGCGGCAGCTCCCTGCGGCGGAAAAGGAGATGCCGGCAGCCCAGGTCGAGTGGGAAAAGGGCATCCGTACGCAGCTTAAGGAGGATCCGAAAATGTGGCTGCCGCTGGTCCCGGCGACGGTCCTCAGCGCGGGCGGCGCGACATTTTCCCGCCAGCCCGACGGCACGGTGCTGGCCGCCGGGACGAACGCGGACTTTGACACCTACACGCTCACCGCGCCGCTCGCCGCCGGAGCGCTCACCGGCATCCTGCTCGACGCGCTGCCGGATGCGTCGCTGCCGGCGCAGAGCCTGGGGCGCGCGCCGAACGGCAACTTCGTGCTCACGGACATCAACGCCGCGATCACCGCGCCGCAGCTTTCCGCGCCGCTGCCCGTGCAGTTCACGCGCGCCGAGGCCGACTACGAGCAGAAGGATTACGGCGTGGGGCTGATCTTGAAGGACAAGGCGCAGCGCGCGAAGGACGCGAAGAACAAGCAGGGCTGGGCCGTGGACGGGCCGACGAAAAAGGAGCCGCGCAAGGCGCTCTTTGTCTGCACGCCGATGACGGTCCCCGCCGGAGCGACGCTGCACGTCAGCCTGCACCACGACGCGTTCGCCGGGCACAATATCGGACGCTTCAAGCTCAGCGTCACTGCGCGACCGGCCACCGCGCTGAATCTCAAGGGAACGGGGTTGCCGGCGAACATCGCCGCCGCCGTGGTGCTCGACCCGGCGAAACGCACGCCGCCGCAGCTCGCCGAGTTGGCGAAGTATTTCCGCGAGAACACCGACACGCCCGCGAAGCAAGCCGGCGCGGCCCTCGCCGCCGCGCAAAAATCCGTCGCCACGCTCACTGCGTCTTATCCGAGCACGATGATCTTTCAGGAGCGCGTGCAGCCGCGCGACGCCTTCATTTTGAAACGCGGCGAATACGACCAGCCCGGCGAAAAGGTGACGCGCGACGTGCCCGCCGTGCTCCCGCCGTTGCCCGCGGGCGCGCCAAATAACCGGCTCGGCCTCGCGCAATGGCTGGTCAGCGGCGAGCATCCGCTGACCGCGCGGGTGTGGGTGAATCGCGCGTGGGAAAAGTTCTTCGGCACCGGACTCGTGAAGACTTCGGAAAATCTCGGCTCGCAGGCCGAGTGGCCGAGCCATCCCGAACTGCTCGACTGGCTCGCCACGGAATTTGTGCGGCTGAAGTGGGACATGAAGGCGATGCAGAAACTGATCGTGACCAGCGCGGCCTACCGCCAGTCCGCCCGAGTCACGCCCGCCCTGCTGGAGCGCGACCCGGACAACCGCCTCCTCGCGCGCGGCCCGCGCTTCCGCCTTTCCGCCGAGACCGTGCGCGACCAGGCGCTCGCGGTCAGCGGGCTGCTCGTCGAGAAGCTCGGCGGGCCGAGCGTGCGCCCCTACATGCCGGCCGGCGTGTGGGACGAGACGAGCGTCTATGGCGACCTGCGCGGCTACAAAGCCGAGGCCGGCGAGGGGCTTTACCGGCGCACGCTTTACACCATCTGGAAACGCACCGCCGCACCGCCGACGATGCTGCTCTTCGACTCGCCCAACCGCGAAATCTGCACCGCCAAACGCAGCCGCTCGAACACCCCGCTGCAAGCCCTCGCGCTGCTCAATGAAGTCACCTACATCGAAGCCGCGCGCCACCTCGCCGAGCAGATGCTCCTCACCGGCGGAGCGACTCCCGAAGCCCGCCTCACGTGGGCCTTCCGCCGCGCCACGTCTCGCCAGCCCGATGCCGCCGAGTTGAAAACGCTGACCGCCGGGCTGGCCGCGCGCCTTGCCCGTTTCCAGCAGGACGAAGCCGGTGCGAAACAGCTCATCGCGCAAGGCACCTCCAAGCCTGACCCCAAGCTCAACCCCGCCGAACTCGCCGCCTACACCACCGCGGCCAACATCATCCTGAACCTCGACGAAGTCGTGACGCGGGAATGACAGGAAGTTTGTCAGGAAAATTGGTTGAAGGGGATTTCTGTTTCCCCGTGATTCTGTAAATTCATCCCACCGCCCGTTAATTTTCCTGACACCAATCTTCCTGACATCAAACCCATGAACTGCAACGACCACCACTTCCTGTCCCTCGCGCAAGACGCGCAGCAGCACCTCACCCGCCGCACATTCCTCCAGCGCGCGGCGGGCGGCATCGGCCTCGCGGCGCTCGGCGGATTGCTCGGCCAGCGCGCGGAAGCCGCGGCGACTCCGGGCCTGCCGGGGTTCCCCAATTTCGCGCCGAAGGCGAAGCGCATCATTTACCTTTTTCAAAGCGGCGCGCCGTCGCAGATGGACCTTTTCGACCCGAAGCCGCAGATGGCAGAGCGGCGCGGGGAGAACCTGCCGGAGAGCATCCGCAAGGGACAGCGGCTGACGACGATGACCAGCGGGCAGTCGAAGTTCCCGGTCGCGCCGAGCATGTTTAAGTTCGCGCAGCATGGCCAAAGCGGCGCGTGGTTCAGCGAGCTGATGCCGCACATGTCCGGCCTCGCCGACGAGTGGACGATCATCCGCTCGCTCCACACCGAGGCGATCAATCACGATCCCGCGATCACCTTCATGCAGACCGGCTCGCAGCTCGCGGGCCGGCCGAGCATCGGCTCGTGGATGGCTTACGGCCTCGGCAGCGCGAATGCCGACCTGCCCGCCTACGTCGTGCTCACGTCCTTTGGCAGCGGGCGCAAGGACGACCAGCCGCTCTACGACCGGCTGTGGAGTGCGGGCTTTCTGCCGGCCAAACATCAGGGCGTGAAATTCCGCAACGCCGGCGACCCCGTGCTTTATCTCAGCAACCCACCCGGCATGGACCGCGCGATGCGCCGCGAGACGCTCGACGAACTCGCCGCGCTCAACGGGCACCGCCACGACGCGCTCGGCGACCCGGAAATCCAGACGCGCATCGCGCAGTATGAAATGGCCTTTCGCATGCAGGCCAGCGTGCCCGACCTCACCGACCTCTCCAAGGAACCGCAGAGCGTGCTCGATTCCTACGGCCCCGACATCAGGCGCCCCGGCAGCTACGCCGCGAACTGCCTGCTCGCCCGCCGCCTCGCCGAGCGCGACGTGCGTTTCATCCAGCTCTTTCACATGGGCTGGGATCACCACGGCGGCCTGCCCGCGGCCATCCGCGGCCAGTGCCACGATACCGACCAGCCGACCGCCGCACTGCTCCGCGACTTGAAAACGCGCGGTCTGCTCGAAGACACGCTCATCGTCTGGGGCGGCGAATTTGGCCGCACCATTTACAGCCAGGGCGCGCTCACCGAGACGGACTACGGCCGCGACCATCACCCGCGCTGCTTCACCGTCCTCATGGCCGGTGCGGGCGTGAAAAAGGGACTGACCTTTGGCGCGACCGACGACTACTGCTACAACATCACCGAGAACCCCGTGCATGTGCATGACCTCAACGCCACGATCATGCACCTCATGGGCGTCGAGCACACCAAGCTCATCTACCGCTACCAGGGCCGCGACTTCCGCCTCACGGACATCCACGGGGAGTTGGTGAAAGCGGTGCTCGCGTGAGAGTTGGTCCCTTCCTCT
>JAYWEB010000436.1:0-6999 GCA_043779575.1 Chthoniobacter sp.
CGTCGCTTTGAAAGTGCTGCCCGCCTCGCTCGCGGAGCGCGACCCGGCCTTTGCCGAGCGCTTCGAGCGCGAGGGGCAGATGCTCGCGCGGCTGCATCACCCGAACATCGTCGCCGTCTATGATTCCGGGCGCGCGGGCGATTTTTTCTACCTGCTCATGGAGCACGTCGATGGCGTAAACCTGCGCCAGGCCATGCGCGCCAGCCGCTTCACGCCGGCGCAGGCGCTCGCCATCGTCCCGCGCATTTGCGACGCGCTGCAATTCGCCCACGACGAAGGCGTGCTCCACCGCGACATCAAGCCCGAGAACATCCTCCTCGACGCCAAAGGCCGCGTGAAACTCGCCGACTTCGGCATCGGCAAAATGATCGGCGAAGCCAGCGAACCCGCGTCTAGTCAAGCTGTGCAGGCCGCGCCCGACGCCGCGCTCACGCAAGCCGGCACCGCCCTCGGCACCCCGCAATACATGGCTCCCGAGCAGCGCGACCGGCCCGAGTTGGTCGATCACCGCGCCGACATCTACTCGCTCGGCGTGGTCTTTTACGAACTGCTCACCGGCGAGCTGCCCGCCGACAAATTCGCCCCGCCTTCCGAACTCTCCGCGAGCGATCCGCGCGTCGATGCCATCGTCCGCCAGGCCTTGGAAAAAGAACGCGACCGCCGCCAGCAAAGCGCCGGCGAGGTGCGGACGCAGGTGGAGACGGTCATGAGCAGTTCGGAGCGCACGAGCCCAATGGAATCGGCAAGGCCAGACACCCCCGCACCGCCGCTTATTGAATCACGCGTCTCGCGCACGGCCATCGTCGGTGCGGTGTTTGCAGGATTGGGGATCACCGCAATCGTTTTTCTGATCCTGGCTGAGGGATGGAGGTTGTTATGAATCTGAGCCCGTTGTCCGTTGCATTCATCATGCTGCTCGCGGCGATTCTTGTGATCGCTTCGGCAGTCACGACAATTCTTGGATGGGTTGCCATCGCGCAAATCCGCCGCTCGGCGGGCCGACTCCACGGCCTCGGCCTCGCGCTCTTCGACGGCCTCCTCTTCCCGCTGCTCGTGCTGGATGCAGCATTTGTCGGTTTTGGTTTTCTTGTGCTTTCCCTTTTTGTTCCAGGAGGGTTGCACCACCTTTGGGATTCGCCGATTAAAATTTACGCTTCGCTCTTCGCGCTGGTTGTCGTGGGAGTCGTCTTGGGAGTTATCGCCTTGATTGATTTCCTCATCATCCGCCGCGTCTGGCGCGCGGTGAACGCGCCGTCCGCCAATTCCGGCCCCGCCAAACCGGCGGGCCGCACGGACGCGCCGCGCAAGAGTTCCGCTGGAAAATGGATCGGCGGCGGCTGCGCGGTGCTGGCGGTTATCGGCGTGGCGCTGGCCGTGTTCAGTGCCATCGCGTTTTTCTTGTTAAAGCCGAGCCCCTTCACCGAGGCGCGGGCGATGCGCGGCAACGAAATGGCCCGGCAAGAAATGACGAAGCCGTTGTATGTCGAGGCGGAGAGCGCCCATGCGCCCGTAGCGTTTGGCCCGGTGATCGAGCGGACGCTGCCGCTGGATGACAAAGGTTTGACCGAACTGCTCGACCTCGACACGGACCAAGTCATCCCGTCCCCCAACCCGCCCGACCTGGCAAAGGGGCTTGAGCTTTTGTCCAAGCCCGGCCTGGTCATCAGCCGCGACGAGCAGAAAGGCGAAACGGAGCTGATGGGCATGAACGGCGTGGTGGCACAGGAATCACGCGCCGACCAATGGGAAAAAATCACGAACATCCAGGCGCTCGACACAATTCGCCGAAATGTCAGCAGCCGGGGAGTGACCATTGGCGCAGTGGTCACTCAAAGCGGCCTGCCGCACACCTTCCTATTCAAGACCGTGGTCGGAAAGATCGGCATCCTGCAAATCACCGGCTTCACCAAGAACCCGCGCGGCGTGAAGATTCGTTACAAGCTGGTGCAAAGCAGTGTCACGACTGCCTCGCCCGTCAGTTTGCCTCCCGCCGCCGGGCAAAATTCTTCTTTCGATTCGTTCGTCCAGCGGGTGCGACAGGAGCTTTCCCGCGCTTCCGTCCGATTCGACATGCTGCACATCTCAGTGGTGAACGCTGATAACTTCATCGTCTCTTTTTCCGGACTGGAGGCTCATGGGGTGTCGAATGGTAAGGATGCCTGGCTGCCAACGGTGGGCGCGCTCGCAGCGCAGCGTGGTTTCTTTGGCGGCAAATGGGATTTTAAGGGATTGAACCAACTGGCAGTGGTGCGCTTCACCGTTGCCGACCTTGACCTGGAAAAATTGCTGGAGACAAACCTCGCCGAAGCCATGCCTGCCGCTCCGGCCGCCGCGCCAAATCTTTCCTTCGGCCCGGTGGTGGAGCGCATACTCACCGGCGATCCAAGCCTGCCACCCACGTTCTTGAATCTGCACGACGGCGATCTGGTTTTCACTCCTGAAAAATCAAGGATCATGTCTTCCAAAATGTTTGCCGATTGGTGGCAAAGCTCGTCGGCGGATTTTCTGGCGCTGGTCATGGAGCAGAAACATCTGCTGGTGACGCTCGAAAATGGCGGGGCGAAATTTACTCAAATCCCCGGAGACAAATGGGACAGCGCCACGGCGGCGGAGCTGGCCGACAGTCTGCAAAAAGGAGTTCCGCTGCAATCCGTCGGTGAGGGAGGCATCGTCTCGTATGTCTTGCCTGAACCCGTGGTGTTGCCAGCGACGTTCGCGGTGGCATCACGAAAAGGTGAAGTGGGCATCCTGCAAATCACCGGCTTCACCGAGAACCCGCGCGGGGTGAAGATTCGCTACAAGCTGGTGCAAACTCCGGCAGCCACACCGGCTCTTTCACCGGGCTCCGAGCCGCCGCTTCCGCCGGGCTCCGAGCCGGTGCTGCCCACCACACGATGACCGACTCCGCCGATCCCGCCGGCTTCGCCTCCACGCGCTGGACGCTCGTGGAGCGGACGCGCGGGGATTCGCCGGAGGCGCGGGCGGCGCTAAGCGAATTGTGCGCGGCCTACTACGCGCCGGTCGTCGCCTTTCTCCAGCGCAGCGGGCGCGGGGGGGACGCGGCGCGCGAGGAGGCGCACGGGTTTTTCGCGCACTTGCTGGCGCGCGATGCGCTCGGCGGGGCGGAGCGGGAACGCGGGCGGTTCCGCAGCTATCTGCTCGGCGCGTTGAAACATTTCCTCGCCCGCGAGCACGAGCGCGCGCAGCGGGGAAAGCGCGGCGGCGGCTCCGTAGCCGTGCCGCTCGATGCGGGCACGGACACCTCGCCCGGCCTCGTGCTCGCCGAGATGCACGCGCTGCCGCCGGACGCATTTTTCGACCGCCAATGGGCGCTCGCCGTGCTCGACCGCGCGCTCGCTGCGCTGGAGCGGGAGTGTGCGGGCGAGGGAAAAGCGGACGACTTTTCCCGGCTCAAACCCTGGCTCACCGGCGACGCGGCGCATGGCGATCAGGCCGCCGCGGCGGGCGCGCTCGGCATCAGCGAGGGCGCGCTGAAAGTCGCCGTCCACCGGCTGCGCCGCCGCTTCCGCGCGGCGGTGAAAGCGGAGATCGCGCAGACGCTCGCCACACCCGATGCGGTGGAAGATGAGATGCGCCAGCTCTTCGCCGCGCTCGGCGGCTAGCGCGGATCTGGAGCGCGTTTCAAACAGCGGGCGGCAGAGTTTCCCGCTGAGGCCGGCGAGACGGGGCGCGCGGTTTGAGGGCGGGGAAGGAGTCGAACTTTTTGTCGATGGCCTCGTTGCCTTGGGCGCGCAATTTTTCCTCGATCTCGGGCGTGAGCAGGGCGCGCGGGAGTTTCCGCGTGACGATGGCGTCGAGCAGCGCGAGGCCGTGCGTCGGGCGGGAAGCGAGCGCGCCGTAGAGCAAGCCGCGGTGCGGTTCCGGAAGCACCTTGGCCTGGGCAAAGAGCGTGGCGGTGTCGGCGGCGGCGTCGAGGCTGGCGAGGACGAGCGCGGCGGGGAAACGCATCACGGGGTCGGCGAGCAGTTCGGTGCAGGTGTCGCGGAGCCGGGGCGCTTTCGTTTCCATGAGCTGCTGGAGGGCGTCGCGGCGCTCGTCGGGGAGCATCTTGGGATCGAGGACGGTGCGGCGCGCGTCGGCGAGCAGGCGGCCGGCGAGGAAGAGTTTGTCGAGGGCGGCCAGGGACTCGGCGAGCTGGGGGTCGGCGAGGTCGGCGAGCTTGGCGGTGAACTGCTCCCACGTGACCGGCAGCGGCGCGGACGCGGTCTTTTTCAAACCGTCGGCGAGTCCGAGCAGGATGGCGCTTTGCACCTCGGGCGTGTTGGCGAGCGCGCCGCCGAGGAGGACATCCACGGCCAGCGGCTCGTCGTCGATGCGCTCCGCGAGGCGGCGGGCGATGCAGCGGGCGGTGAGCGGGATTTTCGCGCGTCCGCCGAGCGTGGCGAGGAGGCCGGGGGCGGTGTCGCCGAGCGGGCTGAGGCCATACCAAAGCATGAGCGGGAGATTGTGGTCGGCGGCATCCTCGGCGTGCTGGAGCAGCGGGCGCGCGAGGTCGGCGCGGGCCTCGGCGGGGAAACGCTGGAGCGCGGAAGCCAGCGCGAGGCGCACGGCAGGCGCGGGGTCTTTCTCCGCGAGGCGGAGGAAATCGGCGGGCGCGGTTCTCAGCGCGCGGGGGTCTTCGGTGAGAAAGCGGATGGCCCAGATGCGGATGGGCTCGTCGGGCTGCGCGAGGGCTTTGCGCAGCAGCGGATCGCTCGCGCCGCCGATGGCGCGGAGCGCCCAAAGCGCGCGGAGTTGGTTTCGCACTTCGCTCTCTTTTTCCCACAGCACGAGCAGGGCTTTCCGCGCGTCCTGCATCTTCCCGCCCGCGGCGGCGCGCTCCTGCAAGACGCGGCGCGACTGGCGCACGAGCCATTCGTTCGGCGCGAGCTGGAGCTGCGCGAGTTCGAGGTTCGTGAGCTTTGCCAAGTCGGCGGGCACGGTCGCCGGTTCGCCCGCGCTGATTTTGTAGATGCGTCCGCTCGTCCGGTGGACGCCGTCGTTTTCGTGGCACTCGCCGATGTCGCTCCAGTCGGACATGAAGACGCCGCCATCGGGCGCGGCGAGGAGTTCGGTGCCGCGGAACCACGGGTCGCCGACGGTGAGGAAATCCGCGCCGTGTCGCGCCACGTAGCCGCTGCCGCTGCGCTCGAGGTTTTCCATGTTGATGCGGCGGCCCCAGAAATTGACGGTGAAAAGTTTGCCAAAAAACTCCTGCGGCCACGCGCCGCCCTGGTAGATGAGGCAGCCTTCGTGGGCGTGGCCACCGCCGAGTTCGTCCGCGCCGTTTTTGGCCTCGCGGGATTCGGTCCATTTGCCGGCGGCGGTCCAGTGGAGATGATCGGCGTGCTGCTCGATGAGGCCATAGGTGTGCGAGGTGAGATCCTCGCCGTACATGCGCTGGTAATGCGCGCCGGGGATCAGGTGCCACAGGTGCCCGATGACGGTGTTGGTGAAAAACGCCTCGCCGAACTGATCCCAGTCCAGGCCCCACGGGTTCGTCGTCCCGCTCGCCACGACCTCGAAAATTTTGCGCGTGGGATGATAGCGCCAGATCGCGCAGTTCATCGCGATGCGCTGGTCGGCAGGCGTGCCGGGCCGGCCGACGTGCGAGGTGGCCTGGATGCCGTGGCGTCCGTAGAGCCAGCCGTCGGGGCCCCAGCGGAGGCCGTTGACGATGTTGTGCCGCACGGGGCCGGAGTCGAAACCGTCGAGCAGCACGAGCGGCTTGCCGTCCGGGATGTCGTCGCCGTTTTTGTCCGGGAAAAAGAGGAGCTGCGGCGCGGCCAGCACCCACACGCCGCCAAAGCCGACCTCGACGCTGGAGAGCCGCTGCACTTGATCCGTGAAGACCGTGCGCTTTTCCGCGCGTCCGTCGTGGTCCGCGTCTTCGAGGATGACGATGCGGTCGCGCTGCCGCAGATCGAAGCCGACCTTGGCCTCGCCGTACGTGTAATTTTCCGCGACCCAGAGCCGCCCGCGCGCATCCGTGGCCATGGCGATGGGCTGCTGCACCTCCGGCTCGCTGGCGAAAAGGGAAACCTTAAAACCCGGCGGCGCTTTGATCGAAGCCAGCGCCTCCGCCGCCGGCATCGGCTCGCCGGGCTGGGTATTCACCGGCGCGGGAAATTCCGCCGCCCGCGCGGTGAGGATGGCGCAAAAAAAAGCGAGGCTCGCGGTCCGCGCCGACCGAACGGCGCAGGCAAAAGGGCAGGCAACTGGATTCGTCATGTGCGCGCCGTGGTTAGCGGGCGACCCCCGGCAAGTCGAGCGGCATCAGGGGAATATCCGATTCCCTCCGGCTCCCCCGACGACCCGACCGGTGGCCTCGCGCCGGAAACTAAATTTCCATCATCCCCGGTCGGGCGAAACGCTCGGGGAGCACCGCGGCGGGGCGAATGGGCTTGCCGCTGCCCTGGCTCCACGCGAAATCTGCGGAACCCCGCATGCACTTCAGAGCCACGTTTGCCTTCCTCTTCAGCGCGCTTTTTCTCACCGGCACGCTCCGCGCGGAGGTGACGATGGAGCAGCTCGCCGCGGATGAACGGCTGTGGCCGAAGGAGGTGAAACTCACGCAAGCGGTGCCGTTGCAGCTCTACGACAAGGGGCGCGAGACCGGCTCGATTCAGGGCAATGTGGGGATGGCGTTGCGGGTGCGGCGCGTGGAAGTCGGGCGCGTGACGGTGGAAATCGGCGCGGCACTGGCGGTGGTGGCGCCGGCGGCGACGGACATTCTGGCGCGCGCGGCGGCGGCGGTCCCGGCGACGGTCGCCGCGCATGGAGTGCAGAATTTTCGCACGGACTGGAAGCTGCCCAAGGGCGAGTGGGCGGTGGTCGGCGATGCGGAAATCGAGCAGCGCGATCCGAAGCTCACGGTCACCAATGCCTGCAAGGCGATCCCGCAGAGCGGGCGGATGGAGTATCGGCTGAAGCAGCGTTACGTGGGTGGGAAGTCGGCCTGCACGATGATCTACATCATGTGTTCGTCCGGCGAGCGGA
>JAYWEB010000437.1:0-6995 GCA_043779575.1 Chthoniobacter sp.
ATCATGCAAAGCACGAGGGCGCTCCAGCCCGAGGTCATGTGGACCACGGTGCCGCCGGCGAAGTCGATGGCTTTGAACTTCGCCGCGACGTAGGTCAGCGCCGTGCCATCGACTGCGGTCGAACCCGCCACCGAACCGCCATTCCACACGCCGTTCATCAGGCCCGAGATGCCCCAGACCATGTGGGCCATCGGGAAATAGACCACACACATCCAAATCGCGATGAAAACCATTACGGCACTGTATTTCATGCGCTCAGCGACCGCGCCGACAATCAGCGCCGGCGTGATGATGGCGAACATGAGCTGGTACATCGCGAAGACGTTTTGAGAAACCCAGTAGGAGTAATCACCATTGGGTGCGCTCGTCACATTATTGAGGAAAAAGAACTCACTGCCGCCTAAGAAAGGGCTGTTGTAGTTCTTGCCAAAGACCAGCGAGTAGCCAAAGGCCCACCACATTACCGTCACGAGACCCGCGCAGCCCAGACATTGGGCACACACGCTGAGGACGTTCTTCTTCCTCACCAATCCACCGTAGAAAAGCGCCAAGCCGGGCAGTGTCATGAAGAGCACCAAGGCGGTGCAGATCATCATGAAGCCGTTATGACCGGGACCGGCGACACCCGTTACCGGCTGCAGTACGCCTGCCGGGTCGGTATTATTCAGATAGGCAGTCACGCCCACGAGCGCCTTGTCCTTGTCCTCCGCACTCGGCGGGGCTGGCGCGGCGGGAGCGGTTGCTGCGGGAGCATCTGCAGCGACCGCGGGTTTATCAGCGGGCTCGGTGGCCGGAGCAGCGGGGGCGGCCGCCGGTGGGGCGGCGGCCTCCTGGGCGGAAACGCTGCCGGCGAGCGAAGCCCAGGAGAGGGCGGTCGCAGCGGCGAGCGCGGTGAGGTGACGGGTCAGTTTCATGCGGTTGGATGTTGGGTTGTTGGTGGGTGGCTGTGGTTTGCCCACCGGCTTCCGCCCGCCCGGTGGCTGCTTTTGGGCAGTCAGCGAAACGCAGCGGAAAATCCGGCGGCAGTTGGTCTGCGCGCCCTTTAGCACCCGATATGCCACGGGCGAAAATGATCCCGTTTTCTCTGTAAATCTGCGGGAAACCCCAAAACCACGAGCCCGCGATGTGGTCGAAAACAACCACTTCGCCGTCGCGTGGCTAAATCGCGACACCGCAGCGCATCCCCTCCGCCCCGGCCACTCCACTACGCCCGCGGATGCGCCTGATCGTAGGCCTTTTTCAACCGCTCCGTCGTCACGTGCGTGTAGATCTGCGTGGTCGAAAGACTCGCGTGGCCGAGCAGCGCCTGCACGCTGCGCAGGTCCGCGCCGGCATCCAGCAGATGCGTGGCAAAACTGTGCCGCAGCTTGTGCGGGCTGATCCGCACCGCGATGCTCGTGTGCCGCAGATAGCGCTGGATGGCCAGCCAGACATTGGGCGCGGAAATCCGCCGCCGCACCTTGCTCAGAAAGAGCGGCCCCACCTCCACCCGCGCCGCCTGCCGGTAGCGCTGGATGGCCTCCAGCGCCGGCACCCCCACGGGGACCACGCGCTCTTTGCGCCCTTTGCCAAAGACCCGCACGCTCTCGGAAAACACGTCCACGTCTTTCACATCCAGCGCCACCAATTCCGCCAGCCGCAGCCCGCTGCTGTAGAAAAGCTCGAGGATCGCCGCATCGCGCGCCGGCATCCAGAGCGGAGCCTGCGCCTGCTTTTCCACCCGCAGCGGCGCGGAGAGCAGCTCTCCGATCTGCTGCGCGTTGAGGAAAACGGGGAGCTTTTTTTCGAGCTTGGGGAGCTGGACCTCTTTGAGCGGATTGTCGCGCAACCCGTGGCGCTGATTGAGGAATTTGTAAAACGTCCGCAGCGCAGCGAAGTGCAGCCGGATCGTGGGCCGCGCCAGCTCGCGCTTGCTAGAGGCGAAGAGGTAGCGCCGGAAATGATCCGCCGTCAGCTCCCGCCACGCCGGCTCCGGCACGGCCTTGCGGAATTCCGCCAGCGCGTGCCGGTAGTTCACCAGCGTGCGCGGCGAGACATTGCGCTCCACGGCGAGGCACTGGAAAAAGGCATCGGCCAAAGGATCGGGCGGCAGGCTGTTCAAAGCGGAGCGAGGCTAGCGGCGGTCGGTCCTGTTTCCCACCAATTCCTTCTCGTGAACCGTCGCTACAATCCTTGTCGGCGGCAGGCCGTCGCGCCATGCTCCCGCCCACATTTCCCATGAAAGCCATCTCCATCGACGCCCCGCAAAAATTCCGCGCCCTCGAACTCCCCGAGCCCGCCGCGCCCGCGCCCGGCGAGGCGCTGGTGCGCGTCCATCGCATCGGCATCTGCGGCACGGACTACGGCGGCTTCTTAGGTAAGATGCCCTTCTTTTCCTACCCGCGCATCCCCGGCCACGAACTCGGCGTCGAGGTTCTCGCCGTGGGCGAAGGCGTGACCAATGTCGCGTCCGGCGACCGCTGCTCGGTCGAGCCCTACATCAATTGCCAGCGCTGTTACTCCTGCCGCCGCGGCCTCACGAACTGCTGCGAAAACCACCAGACCCTCGGCGTGATGTGCGACGGCGGCATGTGCGAGCGCCTGCTCCTGCCCGCGCGCAAGCTCCACGTTTCCACCCGCCTCAGCCACGACCAGCTCGCGCTCGTCGAGACCCTCGCCATCGGCTGCCACGCCATCGACCGCGGTGCGCCGCGGGCCGGCGAGCATGTGCTGGTCATCGGCGCGGGGCCCATCGGGCTTTCGGCGCTGGAGTTTGTGAAAGTGGCGGGCGCGAAAAGCATCGTGCTCGACATCAACGAAGCGCGTCTCGCGTTCTGCCAAAGCACGATGGGCGTCGATCACACCATCCTCGCGCGCGGCGACGGCTCGGAGCTGACCGCGCTCGCGGAGCTCACCGGCGGCCAGCTCGCCGATGTCGTCGTGGATGCCACCGGCAGCAATAAGTCCATGAGCGCCGCGCTCGGCTACTGCGCCTTTGGCGGGCGGCTCGTCTATGTGGGCATCACGCAGCAGGAGCTGACCTTTCCGCACGCGCCCGTCATGCACCGCCGCGAGCTCACGCTCCTCGCCTCGCGCAACGCCCTCACCGGCGACTTCGCGCGCATCATCCGGCTGATCGAGGACGGCGTCATCGACACGCAACCGTGGATCACCCACCACGCGAAATTCGACGACATGATCGCCGCCTTCCCGACCTGGCTGAAACCCGAGACCGGCGTCATCAAAGCGGTCGTCGAAATGGTGTGATGGCGCGATTGGAAAAAGAAAAACGTTGTCATGCGCGCGGCATCCACGATCATCCGCGCCTCATGCCAACTGGCAAAGAAAGGAGGGGAAACCACTAATTATGAAATATCTCGCAATCATCGCACTCGCCGCCGTCGCATTCGGCATCGGCGCCTGCGCCAAGCCCGCGCCCGCACCGGCGCCCGCTTCGACCCACATGGGCAAATAATCCCATCTCGTTTTCGAGGGGGAAAACCCAATTTGCAAAGCCAGACCGGCGCGAGCCGGTCTGGCTTTTGTATTTTTCAGGCGCGGCCCGCCGGGACGCTGATGCTGGTGCTGCCGCGCAGCAGAAAGCGCCACGGCAGATGCGCCGCTTTGGAGATGCCGATGCGCACGTCCGCCACGACTTCGGCCGGCCGCTCCGGCGGGTGAAAGCCGAACGTTTTCCCCGCGCAGAAATCCCGACCGTGATCGCGCCCATCCACGCCGAGCGCCACCGCCAGCTTCCCCGGCCCGGAGCACAGCGCCCGCGGATGCGCCAGCGGCGACTTCCGCATGGCGAGCCGCCGCCGGGTCATGGCGGCGATGCCGCGCGTGGGCTCCAGCGCGCGGAGCAGCACGAAGCCGTCTTCGCTCCCGCCTTTCACGAGCACATTGAGCAGCCAGTACATGCCGTAGTTGAAATAGACATACGCCGCCCCGGCCCGATGCCGCGCCACAAATTCCCGCGCGCTCGGCCGCGCGAAGGTGTGGCACGCCTCGTCCTGGAGCGCCGCGTACGCCTCGGTCTCGACCACGATTCCCGCCCCGCGCTTCCACACCAGCTCGCAGCCGATCAGCTCCCGCGCGCACGTCACCGGGTCGCGTTGGAAAAAAGCGCGGTCGAGCAAGGGCGGTGGCGATGTCGGTTTCTGCTGCTTCATCTTCCTCTCAATTCGCGTGTCATCCTGAGCGGAGTTCCCGGCGGGCGAAGGCGGGCGGGAACGCAGTCGAAGGATCCCGTGAAATAACGGGCGACATCGCTGGGAACTCCACGGGGTCCCTCGACTCCACTCCGCGCGCCTTTCCGCCTCCGCTCCGCTCAGGATGACGCGCGTTTGGAAAGTTCATCCCGGCTGCGCTTACAGCAGCATCAGCGCCGGGCTTTCGAGCAGCGCCCGGAGTTCGGCGAGATACTGCGCGCCCACTGCGCCATCCACCACGCGGTGATCGGCGCTCAGCCCGATGGCGAGCCGCTGGCCGACGACGATCTCGTTCTGCGCGCTGACCACGGGCTTCTTCACGATCGCGCCGATCGCGAGGATCATGGCCTGCGGCGGGTTGATGATCGCGCTGAACGAATCAATGCCGTAGCTGCCGAGGTTCGAGACGGTGATCGTCCCGCCGGCGTATTCCTCGGGCTTGAGTTTCTTGCCGCGCGCGCGCGTCGCGAGGTCTTTCACGGTCTCGCTGATTTCCCGGATGGTCCGGTCCTGCGCGTCGCGAATGACCGGCGTCACCAGCCCGTCCTCCACGGCCACGGCGACGCAAAGATGCACGCTGCGATACTGGATGATCGCGTCGCCCGCGAAGCTCGCATTGACCGCCGGCACCTTGACCGCCGCGGCGACCACGGCCTTGAGCACGAAGTCGTTGACCGTGAGTTTCGCCCCGCCTGCGACCTCGCTCGCGGCGTTGGCCTCGGCGCGGAATTTCATCAGCGGCCCGGCATCCACTTCGATGTTCAGGTAGAAATGCGGGATCGTCGTCTTGCTCACCAGCAGCCGCTCGGCGATGACGCGCCGCATGCCGCTCAGCGGGATGGTCAGGTCGTCGGGGCCAGCCGGCATCGGCGGAATCCCCGCCGGCGCGGCGCCCCGCGCCCCCGGCTGCGCGCTCTGCACGTCCTTCGCCACGATGCGTCCGCCGGGGCCGGTGCCGCTGACCGCGGAAAGCTGCACGCCTTTCTGCGCGGCGATCTTTTTCGCCAGCGGCGAGGCTTTCACCCGCCCCCCGGAAGCCGCCGGCGCGGCAGCCGCCTGGGCACTGGCGCGGACGGCTGGTGCCTCGGAAATCGTGTCGGCTTTCGCGGCGGCGGTTTTCGGCGAATCCGGGATCGCGGCGCCCTCGGCGGGCGGGGCCTCGCCCTTTTGCAGGAGCAGCCCGATCCGCGATCCCACCGCGACTCGGCCGCCGGGCGCGACGAGTTGCTTGTGCAGGATGCCGTCGTCAAACGCCTCCATCTCCATCGTCGCCTTGTCCGTCTCGACCTCCGCGAGCACGTCGCCGGTTTCCACTTTGTCGCCTTCGTTTTTGCGCCACTTGAGGAGCGTGCCCTCGGTCATGGTGTCGCTGAGTTTCGGCATTTCGATGTAGATGGCCATGGATGAAAAATTCGGGATGTGAATGTGGGAAAGCGGTGACTAAAGCGAACGTCCCGACCGGGGACAAGTCCGCAGAGGGTGTCTAAAAAGTCGCCCTGCTCCTGCTCCTGCTCTTGATCCTTCGACAGCGGGGGAAGGGATCAAGAGCAAGATCAAGAGCAAGAGGGAAGAGCGCACGCGGACGACTTTTTCGCCACCCTCTCAGTCTTCCCCCGGAAAGACCGCGCGCGGACCGCGCAGCCCTACCCGCCGGCCCCCACGTACTCCGCGGAGTAGGTGTCAAACTTCGCGGTCTGGCCGACCTCCGGGGGCTTTTCGAGATCATACACGTCGGCGCTGGCGAGGGCTCCGGATTGCGTGTCCCAGACCATCACGGTCTTCTTCGCTTTGGGCGGAGCCTCTTTGCTGCGGACGGTATCGACGGCGATGTAACGGACCTTCTTTTTCTTGAGGACCACTTTTTTCTCCGGCGCGAGGCGCGTGTAATAGACCTGCGCCCGCTGCTGGGCCACGCGCTTTTGCTCCTCGGTGGCCTTGTGCCGGATGAGCATGGTCTGCGTGCCGATGAGGCGCGCGAGGTTCGAGTAGCCGAATGTCTCGACGGTGCCGCCGAGCAGCGCGCAGCAGGCGAGGGCGGCGGTGAATTTCAGCGCGGGGGATTTCATGGCGCGGGTGGGAGTGGAGCCTAGCCGCCGGAGCCCACGTACTCGGCGGAGTAGGTGTCGAACTTCGCGGTCGAGCCGACGGACGGCGTGCTCTGCACGTCATAGACGTTGCTGCCCGCGACGCTTTCCGTCTGCGTGTCCCAGATCATCACGGCCTTCCTGGCCTTGGGCGACGTCTTCTCGTCCTTCGCGGTGTCCACGGCGATATAGCGCACCTTCTTTTTCTTCAGCGCGATTTTTTTCGCGGGCGAAAGGCGGCCGTAATAGACCTTGGCGCGCTGCTCGGCGATCTGGCGCTGCTTCTCGGAGGCACGGTGTTTGGCGATGATGTAGGTGGTCATCGCGACGACCGCGCCGGTGGCTGCGCCGATGGCGATGGATTCGCCGGTGCTCGCACCCGCCGCGCGGGCGAGGCTGCCCGCGAGGATGCCGGCGCCGCCGCCGAAGACGGCGGCGTTTTCACCGGGGGTCATGTTTTCACAGCCGGCCACGAGGATGGCGATGGAGGTGACGAGGGCGATGGCGGGAGTTGTGCGGGTGTTCATAGGAAGTGGGCTTTTTGTAATGAGCCGGCGGGCGCACGGCAAGGAAATGTCGGTCGTGGCTCAGTTTGAAAAAACGCCGTCATTCTGAACGGAGGTCAGGAGGCTTTGCGACCTGACCGGAGTGAAGAATCGCTGACTGAAGCGGGCGGAGGCGGTGCGGAGCGTTGTGCGCACAACTCACCAGACCGCCTCCG
>JAYWEB010000438.1:0-6986 GCA_043779575.1 Chthoniobacter sp.
GGTGTCGAAGTCGGGTTCGCCGACCCCGAGGGAGATGACTTCCTTTTCCTGCGCCACGATGTCGAAGAACTCGCGGATGCCGGACTTGGGAAGATCGCGCACATGGGTGGCGATGTGATTGTGGAGAAGCATGGGGAAAATTTAGGATTTAGGATTTAGGATTTACGGAGCGATGAAAATGCCGCCGGCCTTTGCTCCCGACGGCGCAGACTGGTACCCGACGAGAAATTGAAGCAGGCGGCTAGCAAGCTCGCGCGGCCCACTTCCTAAATCCTAAATCATAAATCCTAAATTCCCTCATGGCGTGACCGCGAGGCGCTGGGGTTTCGCCTCCCGCAGCAGCGAGACGCCGTTTTCCTTGTAGGTCTTCAGCCGGAAGCGCGTGGCCGTGGAGATCACGCCTTTGATGGTGCTCAGCTTCTCCGAGATGAAGGCCGCGATGTCCTGCAGCGTGTTGCCTTCCACCACCACGAGCAGGTCGTAGCCGCCGCTGATGAGGTAGCAGCTTTGCACCTCGGCGAAGTTCGCGATCCGCCCGGCGAGCCGGTCAAAACCGCCGCCGCGCTCGGGCGTGATCCGCACCTCGACGACTGCGGTGACGAGCCCAGACTGCACTTTCTGCTGATCCACGATGGGCTGGTAGCCGAGCACGATGCCGTCGGCTTCGAGCTGCGCGAGCCGCCCGGCGACCACCGCCGGAGGGAGGCTGAGTTCCTTCGCGAGATCCTCGACGGAGGTGCGGGCGTTGCGGCGGAGCAGGGTGATGAGCGGATCCATGGCGGTTGGTGGGCGCGCAGCATACACGGGCCGCGGATGCGGTCAGCGGAAAAAAATTCCGCCGGGCCAAAAGCGGGGCCGGGAGGGAGTGGGTGAGGTTCAGAGGCGCACGATTTTCCACCCGACCGGCCGGCCCGGATCGAGTTCCAGCCAGGCGTAGCTCGCGGGGGCGCCGCAGTTGGGGCGGGTGATGCAGCCGGGGTTGAGAAAGCGCACGCCGGCGATCATCTCGTCGCGCGGGACGTGGGTGTGGCCGTGGAGAAAAAGATCGCACCCCGGCGGGGCGCGGCGGGCTGGGATATGGACGAGCCGGAGGCGGAAACCGGCGCGCTCCAGATCGAGGGTCAGCGGCCAGGCGAGGGTGGAGTCGCAGTTTCCGCGGACGCTCTGGACGGGCGGGCCGACGGCGCGCAGGCGCTGGAGAATCGCCGGTTCGCAGACGTCGCCGAGATGCCAGATTTCATCCGCCGCGGCGATCCGCGCGCAGACTTTCTCCGGCAGGTGATCGTGCGTGTCGGCGAGGACGGCGATGCGCACGGCTCGGCAGGTTTCGGGATGGTGAAAGTGCCCGCGGCCTACTGCCCTTTGCGCGAGCCTTCCTGCACTTCGAAGGAGTTTTGGATGACGTCGCGGACGCGCTCGGGTGGGCAGACTTTGGCGGTCTGGTAATCCAAGTTTCCGTCCTTGCCGATGATGACGAGCGTGAAGTCGTCCTGCACCCCGTAGGCGGTCGCCACGGCGGGGCCGTGGCTGGCGACGACGAAGGGGATGTCGGATTTCACCGGGCCTTCGCCCTCGCCGAGCGCGGCGATGAAGACGACCTGCTTGCTGGCGAACTGCTGGTAGATCTCCTTGAGATATTTGAGCTGCTTTTTGAAGGCGCGGCCGCCGGCTTTTTTCGTGATGAGCAGGACCACGGCCTGGCCGCGCAGGCTGCGGAGGGATTGCGTTTTATTGCCCGCGGCGGGGAAGCCGAATTCCGGCGCGAGCCGGACGACCGCGGCGTGGCTGGCCGCGATGGAGAGGAGGAGGAAACCGGTGAGGAGCAGTTTGCGCATGACGTTTAGACCTTGAGGATTTCGGCTTCCTTGAGTCCGACGGAGTCGTCGATTTTTTTGCCAAACTGATCGGTCAGTTTCTGGATTTCCTTTTCCAAACTCTCGAGCTGGTCCTCGGAAATGGAGCCCTCTTTTTCCGCTTTCTTCAGACTGTCGATGCTCTCGCGGCGCGTCGAGCGCACCCGCACCCGCGCTTCCTCGGCCATCTGTTTGATGCCTTTGACGAGATCCTTGCGCCGCTCCTCGGAGAGCGCGGGGATGGGCAGGCGGATGATCTTGCCATCGACGATCGGGTTGATGCCGATCTTCGATTCCTTGATGGCTTTTTCGATGTCCTTCGTGGTGCTGGCGTCGAAGGGCTGAATGACGAGCAGCCGCGGCTCGGGCGTGGTGATGAGCGCGAGCTGCTTGAGTTTCATCTGCGCGCCGTAGGCCTCCACGTCGATGTTTTCCACGAGCGCGGGCGAGGCTTTGCCGGTGCGCACGGAGGAGAATTCGTGTTGCAGATATTCGAAGCCTTTCTCCATCGCGGCTTCGGCTTCGAGCATGATTTCGTCGGGATCCATAAGTTGCTATTCCACGCTCACGAGCGTGCCGACGGCCTGGCCGAGGATCACGTTCTTGATGTTGTCGGTCTTCATCATGTCGAAAACGATGACCGGCATTTTGTTGTCGAGGCAGAGGCTGAAGGCCGTGGAGTCCATGACGGACAGCCGCTTGGCCAGGGCCTCGGTGAAAGTGATGCGGTCGTATTTCTTCGCCTTCGGGTCTTTGAAAGGATCGGCGGTATAGATGCCGTCCACTTTCGTGGCTTTGAGGATGACCTCCGCGCCGATCTCGTTGGCCCGCAGCGCGGCGGTGGTGTCGGTGGAAAAGAACGGGTTGCCCGTACCGGCGACGAAAATGACGATCTTGCCCTCCTCGAGATGGTCGATGGCGCGGCGCCGGATGAAGGGCTCGGCGACATTGTCCATCGGGATGGCGGTCTGCACGCGGGTCGGCAGGCCCATTTGTTCGAGCGCGCTTTGCAGGGCGAGGCCATTGATGACGGTGGCCAGCATGCCCATGTAGTCCGCCGTGGTGCGCTCCATGCCGCGGTGGCTGGCGCTCAGGCCGCGCCAGATATTGCCGCCGCCGATGACCACGGCGACCTGCACGCCGAGTGCATGCACGGCTTTGATCTGCGAGCAGACCTGCTGGACGATTTCCGGCGAGATATTGTCCGCGCTGCCGCGTGCTTTCAGGGCTTCGCCGCTGAGCTTGAGGACGATGCGGCGGTACTTGGGCTGACGGGACTTGGCGGGTGATTTGGGCTTCGGCATCGGGCGCAGATAGAACACGAACCGCGCGCCGCAAGGGAAGGGAAATCCGTGCCGGTCCCGCGCGCGGCTAGTACCAGCGGAAAAACGGCTTCGGCGGAAGTTGCGCGCGCTCCCGGAGCTCCTCGGCGCGCTCTTTGAAAGTGCCGGCAAAGTCGATCACGCACATCGTGCCGTAGCGCGCGTGCGGCCCGGTGGCGACGCCCGCGCGGCGAAATTCGCGCCCGAAAATATTCAGCCGATGGCCGCGGTCGCGCACCCCGTCGTCCACGATGAGGCGCACCACGATGGCGCGCGCTTTGGATTCGCCATACGCGATGTTTTCCGCCGCCCGCTCGCCCCAGCGCCCGAAGCGCGCCATGCGCTGCGCCGGCGTGCTCCAGTCGTCGCCCAGATGCCCCACGCCGCCGACCGGCCCCTGATCCCGCACCTGGCACCGCGCCGCCGCGCGCAGTCCCGGGGAGGGCTGGAGCGCCGGGAGCCGGCTGGTCGTTTCGAGAAAACGGATCGCCTCGCGCACTGCGCGGTCGCCTTCGGTCAGGCGGTGCGTCTTGGTTTCCTGGGCCACGATGCGCGCGTATTTCCGCGGTGCGGTGCGGGCGAGATTGATCTCCGCCTGCACGGCCACCGCCAGATCGTCGGCACGCGCTGCCGCCGCGCCCGAGAGGGCGAGGAGCAGAGCGGCGACAATTTTCACGGCGCGATCTTTAGCACACCTGGTGCCACCGCGCATCGGCGGGGCCGCGCCGCGCTCGACGCCTGCGGCCGGGCCGCTACGCTGCGCGCACCGATGAAAACGAAAAATGTCCCGATCGCCATCCTGGTTGCCTTCGCCACGATTTGGGCGACCGACTTTCTGATTCACGGCGTCTGGCTGGCGCCCGCCTACCAGGCCACCGCCGCCCTCTGGCGCCCGCGCGTGGAAATGATGGCGCGGATGCCGTGGATGTTGCTCGGCCAGTTCCTGGTCGCCGCGGCTTTCACGCTGATTTTCGCCGCCTGCGTGGCGGAAAAGCGCTGCCTCTCCTGCACGTTGAAGTATTCCGCCAGTATCGGCGTCCTCGTCGGTGGCGGGCAGGTCATCACTTACGCTGTGGCGCCTCAGCCGGGGATGCTCGTAGCGCAGTGGTTCTGCGCCGGCATCGTGCAGATGCTCGTCGTCGGACTGGTCGTCCACCGAGTTTACCAGCCAAAGGGCCAGTGATGCGGACCGCTCGGGCTGGCCCGCTGGACTACCCGGCCTTTTTCGTCCCGATGTTGGCCGGCTTGGAGATTTCCAGTCCGCCGGTAAAGGTGGCGCCGTCGTCCATCGCGAGGCGAAAAGTTTTCAGGCTCCCCTGAAGATGCGCGGTCTCCTTCAGGTGGCACCGCGTGCCCACTTTGGCATCGCCCTCCACCAATCCCGCGCTCGTCAGATTATCCACGATGATGGACTTGGCGTGGACCTCGGCGTGTTCGCCGACGACGAGGGAGTTTCCCTGGATCAGGTCGCCGTTAAACTTGCCTTCGAAAATGAGTTCCCCTTGGAACTTCATGGTTCCTGTGACTTCGATGTCCCTGCTGAGTTCGCTGCGTGGCGTGGCCATGGTGAGATGAGGTGTGCGGTGGTCGGTTGCTGCGGTGGTGTTGCGGTGCGCCGCCGGACCCGGAGTCAGGCGGGCGCGATCTGCTTCAGAGCTTAGGCGGCGGCGACGGGATCCAGGCCGAACCAAGCGGCGGAGGTCACGTCGGTCACGAAAATGGCAAAGCCTTTCTTGGTTTTCAGCGCGGCTCCCTGGGCGATTTGCGAGACATCCGCGGCGGTGACTTCCCCATTGCCCACGAACTGGCCGGTCGGCAGGCACACAGCCGTGCCGTCGTCGCTGCGGACGGCGCGGCCAAAGCCGAGCGCCCCCATGGCGTCGTTCAGGGTTTCATAGTCGGCGGGGGTGCCGCTGTGGAGTTCGATGCGGGCGATGAAGGAGGGCATAAGGATTGGTTTCTAACGGGTCTGGTTTCGTTGGTGAGGCCGGTTTTGGCGCGCTCTTTCGAGCGGCCCGAATCCGGCGCGGGGCGCGAGCGTCTGTGAATTTTTCGCCGCTGTCCAGCACGGCGAAAAAAGAAAAACAAAACCGGCGCCGGGCGTCCGGTTGGGACCGCCGCCGAGGCCCGGTACCGCGCTGCGGGAACGGGGTGCGCGGAATTTCCGGCGATGGTCTTTGACACTGCGAAAGCCGCTCCCTTTATTGCCCGCCGCACTCGGGCCGCATGGCGGGCGTTGACTTTCGTTCGTCGGCGCGCTCCTTTGCGCCCTCCATTTTCACACCTCCCCCACGCGTGGCTCAAAACGACGAATACATCCTCGAAATCCTGCTCGAAAACGGCCTCGCGTCCAAAGCGCAGCTCGAACGGGCCAGGGCGGAAATGAAGCCGGGCATGACCGTGCCGGAGACGCTCATCGACCAGGGTGTCGTGACCGAGGAGGACGTGACCAAGGCGCTCGCCGCGCATGCCGCGATGGACTTCGTGGACATCTCCGGCTTCGCGGTCCCGCAGGACATCATCCAGATGGTGCCGCGCGAGCTGGCGAAGCGCTTCAAGGTGATCCCGCTGGCGATTTCGGACGCGGGGCTGACGATCGCCACGGCGGACCCGCTGAATTTCGACGCCTTCGATTCGCTGCACCACCTGCTCCAGCGCGATCTGGAATTTGTCTGCTCCACGCCGGAGGCGATCACGCTGGCCTTTCGCAAATACTACGGCACGGCGGAGGAGGCGGTGGACGAACTGACGGGGCAACTCGGGGACAATATCGAGATCGGCGGCGAAGGCAGCACGACCGGCGCGGAGGGCGACACGGCGGATGCGCCGATCATCAAGATGGTGTCGATGATGCTCGTCGAGGCTTACAACATGCGGGCGTCGGACATTCATCTCGAGCCGCTGGAAAAACGCTTCCGCGTGCGCTTCCGCATCGACGGCGTGCTGCACGAAATGCAGAACCCGCCGAAGAAACTCCAGACCGCGATCATCTCGCGCCTGAAGATCATGACCGGCTCCATGTCCATCGCCGAAAAGCGCCTGCCGCAGGACGGGCGCATCCAGGTGAAAATGGGCCGCAAGCAGATCGATCTCCGCGTTTCCACCATCCCCACCAGCCACGGCGAAAGCGTGGTCATGCGTATCCTCGACAAGTCCTCGCTCTCGCTCGGCCTCCCCCAGCTCGGCTTCCTCTCGGACGATCAGGAAATCATCGAGAGCCTGATCAAGCTGCCCGACGGCATCCTCCTCGTCACCGGCCCTACCGGTTCGGGGAAAACCACGACGCTTTACGGCTGCCTGCATTACATCAACAAGCCCGACAAAAAGCTCATCACCGTGGAAGACCCGGTCGAGTACCAGATGAACGGCATCAACCAGGTGCAGGTGAACGCGGACATCGGCATGACCTTTCCCGCCGCCCTCCGCTCCATGCTGCGGCAGGCGCCGAACATCATCATGATCGGAGAAATTCGCGACGTGGAGACGGCGAACATCGCCATCAATGCCTCGCTCACCGGCCACCTCGTTTTCTCCACGCTGCACACGAACGACGCGCCCGCCGCCGTCGCGCGTCTCGTCGATATCGGCGTGCAGCCTTTCCTCGTCTCCTCCGCCACGCGCGCCATCATCGCCCAGCGGCTCGTGCGCAAACTTTGCCAGAACTGCAAGCAGCCCTGCGAGATGACCGAGGCCGAAATGTCCGCGCTCGGGCTCGACGCCTCGCAGCTCGGCGAGGCCACGGTGATGAAGGGCGCGGGCTGCGACGCCTGCAAGCACCTCGGCTACAAAGGCCGCATGGGCATCTTCGAGA
>JAYWEB010000439.1:0-6983 GCA_043779575.1 Chthoniobacter sp.
CCATGCAGCAACACCGGCGTCATCCGCCGCCGCGTCGATGTCCGCTGGCGGCTCACCGACGAGGACTTCATCCGCATGCCCGCCCAGCAGCTCGCCCTCGTCCGCCGCACCGCCACCTTATTGAAACCCGGCGGCACCCTCGTCTATTCCACCTGCTCCCTCGAGCCCGAGGAAAACGAGCAGGTCGTCGAGCGCGCGCTGGCCGCCGTGCCCGACCTCCGCTTCATCGAAAGCCGCCGCACCCTGCCGTTCACCGACCACGTGGACGGCGCGTTCGCCGCGAAGTTCACGCGCGAGTGAGCGTGTGGTGGAAAACGCTCCTCCTCCCTGCTTGCGGACATCGCTCGTGCCGTCGGCGCGCGTCATCGCTGCCGCGTGCAGACTGCGCTCTCCGACCCTCGTGACCAAGCTGGAGCTTGGTCACGAGGTGAGGGAGGCAAAAGTCAATTGCCGTCCCGGTCACCCGAGACTACTCATCCAGATATGAGTCTTCTCTCCAGAGCCATGATCCCCGCGCTGCTGGCCGCGGCCATCCTGCCGCTCCCGGTCCTGGCCGATTGGCCGATGTACGGTGGCAATGCCCAGCACACCGGCAACTCCAGCGTGCGGGGCCACCCGCTAACGCAAATCCTGTGGCAGACTCCGGTGGATGCCAACCCAGTGGCGTTCACCCATTACGGATCGCCGACGCTGACCGACGCCAATACCGTCATCGTCCCCCTGACCACCGGGGCGGGAACGGATTTCGTGGTCGAAGGCCGGCGCGGCGTGAATGGTTCCCGTCTTTGGTCCCAGGCGACCGACTATGTGGCACCCTCCTCGTGGTGGCGGCCAAGCTTTTCGCCGATGCTGGTCAAGACCTCGCCGAGTGCTTACCGCGTCTATATTCCCGCCGCTGGGGGCACGCTGGATTGGCGCGACGATGTTGATCAGGCCACACCCACGGGTATGGGAAAGCTTGTCTTCTACGATAACTCGCCCGGCCATACTGGCTACATGGCCAACCAGTCGGTCTATAATACCAACGTCAAAATCAACACACCCATCACGGCCGATGCCGCGGGAAACATTTACTTTGGGTTTCAAGTGGCTGCCAACACACCGCTGCTCGCGCAAGGGGGAGGCCTCGCGCGGATTTCGTCGGCGGGAGTCGGGAGTTACGCGGTGGCCGGCACGGTCTCGGGCTTCTCGCAGACCGCCTTGAACGCCGCCCCGGCGTTGAGCGCGGACGGGAGCAAGCTCTATGTGGTCTTTAACAATGGCGGGGACTTTGACAACGGCAAACTGGTGCGGTTCAACAGCACCACGCTCGCGGTGCTAAGTGCGACGGGCACCCTGGCCGGAGTCTATGGCCTGTCCACGGCATCGCCCACGGTCGGCCCCGATGGCGACGTGTACTACGGCAGCAGTTCCGGTTATGGCTACCGGGGCACGCTCCTGCATTTCTCGGCTGATCTTCAGACCCAGAAACTCCCAGGCTCCTTCGGGTGGGACACGACGGTGGCGGTTGTGCCCATCGGCCTCGTGCCAAGCTACTCCTCGGCCGCCGGCTCGACCTATCTCCTTTTCACGAAATACAACAGCTACGGCTATAACGGCGGCGCCAATAAGATTGCGATCCTCGATCCGAACGTCGCGCAAACCGATCCGCTCACGGGCCAGACCGACATGCTTGAGGTCATGACCCTCGCCGGCCCCGGCCCCGATGAGTGGTGCATCAACACGGCGGTCGTCGATCTCCCCGGCAAAGCCGTCTATGCCAACAACGAAGACGGCCACCTCTACCGCTGGGACTTGGTCACGGGCAATTATACCAGCCTCAAACTGGCCGACCCCGGAGGCCAGCCCTACACCCCCACGATCATCGGTCCGGATGGCATCGTTTACGCCATTACCCAAGGCATTCTCTATGCCGTCGGGTGGCGACTTCCCGAAACGACTTTGACCAAAGTGGAGACGAATCTGTTCTTCAGCTTTCTCCGCGATCGCGACGATCTCACCTATATCACCGAGGCTTCCACCAACCTTTTTGATTGGACCAATGTCGCCACCAATCCGGGGACCGTGGGCGGCACCGTCACTGCGACCGTGCCGATTCCCAACGGCGCGGACCGGTATTTCCTGCGGCTGCGCGTTTACTAGCAGCCTGTTGACAAACTCATCCTGATGGATGGCGTCGGCTTTTTGGGTGGCGCGGAGCGCCGGAGTTCACTTCGCGAAAACGTCCGCGAAGAAGCCTTTCATCTCCGTCCACGAATCCTTGTCCGCCGCGGCGTTGTAGGCGGCACCCTTGCTGTTGTCACTGCCCGCCGCCGGATTGCTGAAGGAATGCACCGCGCCGGGATAGGCCACGAACTTGTAGTTCACCGCGCCCTTCGCCATCTCGTCTTTGAAAGCGGCGACCTCGTCCGCTTTCACAAACGGATCATCCGCGCCGTGGCAGACGAGCACCTTGGCCTTGATGTTTTTCGCATCGTCCGGCGTCGGCGTGCTCAACCCGCCGTGAAAGCTCACGATCCCCCGCACGTCCGCCCCGCTGCGTCCCAGCTCCAGCACCGTCGTCCCGCCAAAGCAGTAGCCGATGGCCGCGACCCTGCCCTTTTGCACCAGCGGATTTTTCACGAGCTGCGCCAGCCCCGCCTGCACCCGCCCGCGCAGCACCGGGCGGTCGCCCTTGTATTTGCCGGCGAACGCGCCGCATTCCTTCGGGTCAGTCGGATGCACGCCCTTGCCATAGATGTCCGCGCAAAACGCCACGTAGCCGAGTTCCGCGAGCTGCTGCGCGCGGCCTTTCACGTAGTCGCCCACGCCCGTCCAATCCTGCACCACGAGCACGCCGGGCCGCGGTTTGTCGCTCGCGTCGTCATAGGCGAGGAAGCCTTCCAGCACCGCATCGCCGTCCTTGTATTCGACGACTTCGGTTTTGATTTTCGCAAAAGCAGACGAACTCAGCGCAGCGAGCGCGACAACGGCGGAGAGGAGGACGGTGGTTTTCATGGGATGGAATTTAGGTTGCTGCTTTGTCTTCGCAAACTGTCGCTCCGGCGGATGCGCGGACTTGGGTCTGGGGAGCACACGCGTCCCGCGTGTTGGTTTCGGCGTCCCGCCGAAACGTACTTCCCGAGGTGTGGCAACCGGCCAAGGCGCGCGCATTTGAAAATCGCACCCAACGAAAGTCCGCCGCGTCGGGACGACGCGACCAACACGCGGGACGCGTATGCTCCCCGGCGCTTCACCTCGCCGAGCCGCATACCTCAGCGACCGCCAGCCGCACCGCCTCCACCGCCTGCGCGAGCTGAGCATCCGTGATGCAGTACGGCGGCATCAGCGCCACGACATCGCGGATCGGCCGCGTGAGCAGTCCATGCTTCCGCGCCGCGAGACAGACGCGCGCGCCAGTCAGCCGCTCCGCCGGAAACGGCTCCCCATTTTCCTGCCGCAACTCGATCCCCGCGATGAAGCCGCACTGCCGCACCTCGCCCACATGCGGCACCGCGCGCAGCCCGTCGAGCAGGGTGGTGAAGTGGACGATCTGCCCGCGCAGCCGCGCCAGCACTTGTTCTTCGCGGAAGATCGCAAGACTCGCGAGCGCCGCGGCGCAACCGAGCTGGTTCGCGGTGTAGCTGTGGCCGTAGTAGAGCGTGCGCTCGGGGCCGCCAAGGAACGCGGAGAAAATTCGCTCGGTGGTCAGCGTCGCCGCGAGCGGCAGGTAGCCGCCGGTCAGACCCTTCGCGAGCGCGATGAAGTCCGGGATCACGCCCTCCTGCTCGCACGCAAACATCGTGCCGGTGCGGCCAAAGCCCGTCATCACCTCATCGAGAATGAGCAGCGCACCCTGCGCATCGCACCACGCGCGCAGTTCAGCGAGCATCCCGCGCGGCCAGAGCCGCATGCCGGCCGCGCCTTGGATCAGCGGCTCGATGACCACGGCGGCGATCATCGTGGATTCCAGCGCCTGCAATTCCGCCATCGACGCCACATGCTCCGCCGGAAACTGCCACGCGGAAAATTTCCCGTGAAACGCCGGGATGCCGCCGAGGCTCGACGCGCCCATCGTGTCGCCGTGATACGCGCCGGTGAACGCAACGAACCGCGTCCGCTGCGGCTGGCCGCTCTGCTGCCAGAATTGCGCCGCCATTTTCAACGCCACCTCGATCGCCGTGGAGCCGTCGTCGGAAAAGAAAACGCGCGTCAGCGAATCCGCCGGCCAGAGCGCGACCAGCTCCCGCGCGAGCTGCGCCGCGGGCGGATGCGTGAAGCCGAGGAACGAGGTGTGCGCCACGCGGTCGAGCTGCGCGCGGAGCGCCGCGTCGATCCGCGGATGCCGGTGCCCGTGGAGGTTTGTCCAGATCGAGGAGTTGCCGTCGATGTATTCGCGCCCCTCGCTGTCGCGCAGCAGCGCGCCCTCGCCCTCCACGAGCACCAGCGGCTCATGCTCCGGCGCGCACCAGTCCTGATGCTGCGTGAATGGGTGCCAGGCGTGCGCCTTGTCGGCGGCGGTCGTGTGCTGGCTGGTGTTGCTCATAGCAAAAGAGCGCCATCAAAAAGCGCAGTCATCCTGAGCGGAGTTCCGTCGCGAGCGAAGGCGGAACGGAACGCAGTCGAAGGACCCCGTGGCATCACGGGCGACGTCGCTGGGGACTCCACGGGGTCCTTCGACTGCGCTGCGCCCGCCTTTCCGCCTCCGCTCCGCTCAGGATGACTCGCGATGGAGGTCACGGCTCGTCTGCTTCAATCTCCTCCCACGTCCCGCCGCGATCCGTGATCATCTTCTCCACCGCCGCGAGGTCTTCGTAGGAGAGGTGCTTGCGCTGGTATTTGCGAAAAAGCACGTCGCGCAGCTCGATCAGATCCTCGACCAGCGGGTCGTCGTAATACGTCCACGACGGCTCGCCTTTGACCTTTGCCTGCACGCGCCAGCGCTTGCCGAATTTCTCGGCGCGGACTTCGCGTTTCTCGCCTTCGGCGGTGGTGTGTTTCCAAACGTGGGTGTTGCGCATCGTGTTTTGGTGTGGAGCGGTCAGTGCTTTTGGCAAAGATGCGCGGGCATTGAAAGACCTCGCCAAAATATTCGGCTACCTCGCCGCGGTCATCGTCCTGGGAGCCCTGCTCGCGCCGCCACTTTATTGGGCGGCGCATTGGCTGGCGGGATACGGCATTTTCCCGGTGCTCGCGGAGTTCAAGTTTCAAAAATTCTTCAATCGCGCGGCGCTCCTCTCCGCGCTGCTGCTGCTCTGGCCGAGCGTCCGCGCGCTCCGCATCGGCGGCTGGCGCGATCTCGGGATCGCGCCCGATCCCCGTTGGCGACAGCATCTGCTGGCGGGCTTCATCATCGCCGGAGCCGCCGTGGCGCTGCTCGCGGCGGCCTATCTTTACCTCGGCATTTATCGCGTCCGCCCGGAGGTGGTGTGGGGCAAATTCGCCGTCATCGCACTCTCGGCCGTCGCGGTCGCAGTTCTGGAAGAGACGCTTTTTCGCGGGGCCATCCTCGGCCTGCTGCGCCGCTCGCTCGGCCCCGTCGGCGCGCTGTTCTGGGTCACGGCGCTCTTCGCCATCGTCCACTTTCTCAAGCCCGACGAAAGCTACGACCCGCAGACCATCGGCTGGCTCTCCGGCTTCGAGCTGATCCCGCACACCTTCCATCAATTTGCCGAGCCGATGACGCTCCTCGCCGGCTTCACCACGCTCTTCGTGCTCGGCGGGCTGTGCGGCGCGGCGGCGCTGCGGACGCGAGCTTTGTGGATGAGCATCGGCCTGCACGCCGGCGTGGTTTTGGTGAAGATGAGTTTTTCGGTGATGGCCGAGTTCGCCATCAAAAAGAAGCTGCGCGCCGGCTATCTGCCCTGGGTGGGCGAGCGCTTTGAAAACGGCCTCGCCCCCGTGGCCGTCCTGCTGCTGGCGTGGCTCACCGTGCGGCTCTGGCTCGCGTATGAAAATCAGCACCACGCTCCAGCGCGCGGGTGAGGCGCTGACCTCCCTCTTTTTTCCGCCGCACTGCGCCTCCTGCGGGGCGGACACAGTCGGCGGCGCGCATCTTTGCGCGGGCTGTGCGGGCATGGCGAAAAAGATCACCGCCCCGTTTTGCCAGCGCTGCTCCGAGCCGTTCGCGGGCGCGATTGATGGCACTTTCACCTGCGCGAACTGCGCCGGGCGCAACCTGCATTTCGACTGCGCGGTGGCGCGCTATCTGAGCCGCGGCGTGGTGCGGGAGTTCGTGCATCGCTTCAAATACGACCGTCATTTCTACCTCCGCCATCCGCTCACCGACTGGCTGGCCGAGACGCTCGACGACGAGCGCATCCGCGCGCGGCCCATCGACGCGCTGGTGCCCGTGCCGCTGCACAGCGCACGGTTTCGCGAACGCGAATTCAACCAGGCCGACGTGCTCGCGGAACTGCTCGGCAAACGCGCCCGCCTGCCGCTGCTCCGCGCGCTGGACCGCATCCGCTACACCACCACGCAGACGCGGCTCGACCGCCACGAGCGGATGGAAAACTTGCGCAACGCCTTCCGCGTGCGCCACACTCCCGCAGTGCAAAACCGCCATCTCGTTTTAGTCGATGACATCTTCACCACGGGCTCCACCGTGGACGAATGTGCGCGCGTGCTCCGCGCGGCCGGCGCGGCCTCGGTCCGCGTCGTGACGGTGGCGCGCGGCTGATTTTCACCAACTTCCTGACCTATGGGCATCTTCTCCAAACCCTCCTTCAAGTCCGACAAGAAGCGCGAATTTCCCGAGGGGCTTTGGCAGAAATGCCCGAGCTGCTCCGAGATGATCCACAACCTCGATCTCGTGCAGAATTTCCGCGTCTGCCCGAAGTGCGACCATCACATGACGCAGACCGCGCACGAGCGGCTGGAGATGCTGCTCGATGTCGGCTCGTTCGAGGAGCACGACGCCAATCTCGTGTCCGTCGATACGCTGAAATTCACCGGCATGGCGAGCTACACCGACCGGCTGAAGAGCTACCAGAAAAAGACCG
>JAYWEB010000440.1:0-2819 GCA_043779575.1 Chthoniobacter sp.
CCCGCGCGCAGCGCATGAGGTCGCGCTGGCACTGCGCGCCGTTCTCGGTTTGGAAAGGTTTCACCACCCCCATCGCGATGCTCAGCGTGAGGTCGGGCAGCGCGCGCAGAATGTCGATCCCGATGGTGCGCCCAAAGCCGCGGCACGTCGGACACGCGCCGTGCGGGTGGTTGAAACTGAACAGGCCCGGCGACGGCGGCGTGATGTCGATGTCGCAGTGCGCGCAGTGCCAGCCGGTGCTGAAAGGAAGGATGAGGGATGAAGGATGAAGGATGAAGCTGACCTTGCCTTTGCCAAAACGCAGCGCGGTTTCGACGGCTTCGGTGAGGCGGGAGCGGTTCTCGGCGGTCGCGGCGATGCGGTCCTGGATGACGGGTACGACGGCCGGGAGACGCTGCGCTTTCACCGGCTCGTCGATGCGCGCGATGTCGCCGTCGAGCCAGATGCGGAGGTAGCCCTGCGCTTTCAGGAAGTCGAAAAAATCGGCGGGCTTCGTGCCGGCGGGCGCGGGGACGCCGAAGGTCACGAGCAGCGTCTCGTCCGCGTGCTTCGCGTAGATTTCATCGACGATCGACTTCGCAGTTTCTGGTCGGATTTCGCGCTCGCACTCCGGGCAGAAAGCCTGCGCCAGGCGCGGGAAGAGCAGCTTCATGTAGTCGTTGATCTCGGTCATCGTGCCGACCGTCGAGCGCGTGCTTTTCACCGGGTTCGACTGCTCGATGGCGATGGCCGGTGGGATGCCGCGGATGACATCGACCTTCGGCTTGTCCATGCGGTCGAGGAACTGCCGCGTGTAGGGCGAGAACGTCTCCACATACCGCCGCTGCCCCTCGGCGTAGATCGTGTCAAAGGCGAGGCTCGACTTGCCGCTGCCGCTCGGGCCGGAGATGACGTTCAGCTTGCCCAGCGGGAGGTCGAGGTCGATGCCGCGCAGGTTATTCTGCCGCGCGCCGCGGATTTCGATCACACCTGGGTCAGGAACGAGGGTCAGCTTGGTTTTTTTCATCAAAATGGGCGCGGATGCTCGTCTGTGATGCGGGGAATTGCAACCGTGGCGGCACCCCGGCGGGAGGCGTTTCATGCTCGCACGGTGAGAACTGAATTGTCGGAGCGGGACTTCGCTGCCATCCTTCCCGTTCCTCACTCCAACCCATCCACACCAAACTATGAAACCCGACCTCCCCATTTCGCTCCGCGCTTTCTGCCTCGGCGCGACGCTCGCACTCGCCGCACTCTTCGCAGGCTGCAATAAACCGGCGGGGGATTCTCCGGCGGGCGGCGAAAAGGCCGGCGGCAAGGCGCTGACGGTTGGCTTTGCCCAAGTCGGCGCGGAAAGCTCGTGGCGCACGGCGGAGACGAAATCCATCCAGGACGAGGCGGAGAAGCGCGGGGTGAAGCTAAAATTCTCCGACGCGCAGGGCAAGCAGGAGAACCAGATCAAAGCCGTGCGCGGCTTCATCGCGCAGGGCGTGGATGCGATCATCCTCGCGCCGGTCGTGGAGACGGGGTGGGAGCCGGTGCTGCGGGAGGCGAAGCAGGCGAAAATCCCCGTGGTGCTGGTGGATCGCGGCGTGAAGGTCGAGGACGAGTCGCTGTATGCCACGCTGATCGCGTCGGACTTTGTGGCCGAAGGCCGGATGGCGGCGGAATGGCTGGTGAAAAAGACGGGCGGCAAGGCGCAGATCATCGAGCTGCAGGGCACGCCCGGCGCGGCCCCGGCGATTGATCGGAAGCGCGGTTTCGAGGAGGGCATCAAGGCTGCGCCCGAGATGAAAATCATCGCCTCCCAGAGCGGCGATTTCACCCGCACCGGGGGCAAGCAGGTCACGGAGGCGCTGCTCAAAGTGCATGCCGGAGTGACGGTGGTTTACGCGCACAATGACGACATGGCGATCGGCGCGATCCAGGCGCTGGAGGAGGCCGGGAAGAAGCCGGGCACCGACGTGATCGTGCTCTCGATTGATGGCGTGAAAGGCGCGTTCGAGGCGATGGTCGCGGGCAAGCTCAACTGCACGGTCGAGTGCAGTCCGCTGCTTGGCGCGCTGGCTTTCGACGCGGTGGAAAAGGCGAAGGCCGGCGTCGCGCTGGAGAAGAAAACCATCGTGCCGGATCGCGTGTTCGACCAAGGCACCGCCGCGCAGGAACTCCCGAACCGGAAGTATTGAGCGGCGGCGCCCGTCCGCCGATGAGTGACCTCGCCGAACATCCCCACCGCCGCCGCAACGCTCTGACCGGCGAGTGGCTGCTCGTCTCCCCGCATCGCGCGCGGCGTCCGTGGCAGGGGCGGAGCGAGCCGGTGGCGGCGGCAACGCGGCCGCCGCACGACCCGCAGTGCTATCTCTGCGCCGGCAATGTGCGCGCCAACGGCGAGCGCAATCCCGACTACCACGCGACGTTCGTTTTCGAGAATGACTTCGCCGCACTGCTCGCCACCGACGCGGCGCCGCTCGCGCCCGATCCGCTTTTTCACGCGGAGCCGGCGCGCGGGGTGTGCCGCGTGATCTGCTTTTCGCCGCGCCACGATCTCACGCTCGCGCGCATGCCCGCGCCGGACATCCGCCGCGTGGTGGACACCTGGGCGGAGGAGACCGCGGCGCTCGGCCGGGACTGGCGCTGGGTGCAGGTCTTCGAAAACAAAGGCGACGTGATGGGCTGCTCGAATCCCCATCCGCACGGACAGATCTGGGCGAGCGACCAACTGCCCAACGAGATCGCCAAGGAGGACCACTGCCAGCGCGCCTACCTCGCGGAAAACGGCGAGCCGCTGCTCGTGGATTACGCCCGCCGCGAGCGGGAAAGCGGCGCGCGCCTCGTGGTGG
>JAYWEB010000441.1:0-2812 GCA_043779575.1 Chthoniobacter sp.
CTGCGGGCCTCGTGCGGTTGCACCACGCCCCATCTGGAAAAGAAAACCTACGCGCCCGGCGAGACCGGCGAGGTCGTCGCGCGCTTCGTTTTCGGCGACCGCAAGGGACCCCAGCGGAAGACCATCGAGGTCCGCACGGACGACGAATCCGCGGAGCCCGTCGTGCTCGATCTGCGCGTGCTGATCCACGATCCGCTGACCATTGAGCCGGCGCTGGTCTATTGGAAAAGAGGCGACGCCGCCGAGGCGAAAACCGTGCAGCTCACGGCGGAACCGGGGCAGCCCGTGCGGATCAAGCGCATCGTCGCCTCGAATCCCCGGCTGTCCGCGAAGCTCGAAACAATCAAGGTCGGCGAGCAATACACCGTCTCCGTGACGCCGACCGACACCACGCAGAAAGAGTCCGGCGAAATCTTGGTGGTGACGGATTTTCCCGCCGACTCGCCGCGCGCGTACTTCATCCAGGTGCGCGTCAAGTGATCGCCCGCGCCGCCCGCCAGCTCGCGCTCGTGCTCGCACTGGCGCTGGTCCCGGCGCTCGTTTCCTGCGCCTGGCAGCTCGCCTGGAAAAAAGAGGAACCGCTCGCGGCCGGCGAGGTCCGGCTGGCGACCGCGCGCGCGTGGGGCGACCGCGTGCAGTGGGTCGATGCGCGCTCGCGGGCGAAGTTCGAGCGCACCCGCATCCCCGGCGCGCTGCTGCTCAATGAGGAGGAGTGGGACAAGCTCGTCGGCCCGTTTCTCGACGCCTGGGACGCGGACAAAACACTCGTCGTCTATTGCGACGGCGGGAGCTGCGAGGCCAGCCAGCACGTGGCCGAGCGCATCCGCAACGACCTCCAGATCGGCGGCGTCCGTGTGCTGAAAGGAGGCTGGGCGGCATGGGAGGGAAAGTGACCGCCGGGCTCAGGCTCGCCGTCGCCGGCGTCTTCCTCGTCGCCGGCGCGATGAAGATCTGGGACTTCGAGCACCTGCGCTCGGCGACGCCGGATTTCACCATCGCCATCCAAAATTTCCGCCTCCTCCCCTCGCCTGATCTCGCGGTGCTGCTGGCCGTCTATCTGCCGTGGCTGGAAGTCACCGCCGCCCTCGCCGTTTTCATCCGCCGCCTCGCCCTCGGCGCAGCCGCCGCGCTGCTCGGGATGAGCGCCATCTTCCTCGGCGCGGTCGGCAGCGCCTGGTGGCGCGGGCTGGCCATCGACTGCGGATGCTTTGGCAAAGCCAGCGCCGCCACCGATCTCCGCATCCACCTGCTGGGCGGCACCGCCCTCCTCGCCGCCAGCGCCGTCCTCTTCCTCCACGAATGGCGCCGCACCCCGCCCACCCCACCGCACCCATGAACCTCCTCCTCACCAATGACGACGGCATCGACGCCGCGGGACTCGCCGCCCTGCTCGCCGCCGCGCGCGCTTTCGGCGAGCCCGTGGTCGTCGCCCCCGCCGGGCCGCAGTCCGGCGTGAGCCACGCCGTCTCGTGGGAGCGCGGCGTCCGCCTGGAGCCGCGCGGCCCGGCGAGCTTCGCCGTGCATGGCACGCCCGCCGATTGCGCCCGGCTCGGCCTGCTCCGCGTCGCGCCGGACACCCACTGGGTGCTCAGCGGCATCAATCACGGCGGCAATCTCGGCGCGGACATTTACTACTCCGGCACCGTCGCCGCCGTCCGCGAAGCCGTCCTCCACGGCTGGCCCGGCATCGCCTTTTCGCAATACCTCCGCGACGACGCGGCCCCCGACTGGCCGCGCGCCACCCGCTGGGTCGCCCGCGTCCTCGCCGACCTGCTCGCCCGCCCCGCCGAGCCCGGCCTTTTCTACAACGTGAACCTCCCCCACCTCGCCGCCGACCACCCCGAGCCCGAGATCTTCTTTTGCCCGCTCGACCCACACCCGCTCCCGCTCAGCTATCGCCACGGGGAAAACGGCCACCACTTCTACGACGGCGACTACCACGCCCGCCGCCGCACGCCCGGCTCCGACGTGGACACCTGCTTCACCGGCCGCATCGCGGTCACGGTGCTGCGGTTGTTTTGAAAAAAGGCGGCCTACTTCGCCACCGGCTTCCCGGCTTTTTCCCAAGCCTTGAAACCTTCGTTGAGATGATAGATCGCGGTGAAGTTGTGGCCCTTCATCAGGTCCAGCGTCTTCCCGCTCCGCCCGCCCGCTGCACAATGCACGAGGTAGGTCTGGCTCTTGTCGAGCGCCGCCACTTTCGCCGCAAAATCCGGTGCCTTGAAATCCACATTCTTCGCCCCGGCGATGTGGCCCGCAGCGAATTCCTCCGGCGTCCGCACATCCAGCACCACGATCTTCGGATGCTCCTCGAGCAGCTTCGCCGCGTCCTCCGGCGACACATTTTTCACCACCCCCGCCGGGACGCTGGCGACCGGAGCAGCCGCCGCGGGTTCGGCATGGAGCGGGCCGGCGAGGAGCGCCGCGGCCGCGAGGAGAAACGAGGGAGTTTTCATAGTGCGCCCAATCAACCCCATTCCCCCGCGCCGGCAAGACCGCAGAACCAACCGTCCGCGCGCACCACACATCTTTCGCCCGCTGTCTTCACGCCGGCACCTGCTGGGTGATGCAATGCACACCGCCGCGCACTGCCACTGCAAGCAGGTGCGCGCGGCGTGGCGCACAGCGACCTAAATGCTAAACGCGGAGCGCATCCTGCATGGGTGACGGAGCGCCAATCGCACCCTCCTCAGCCGCTTCAAAGGCGGCGGCTTCGCTACCAAAGCTTCGGGTTCAAACTGGTCGTCGCGGCTGTTTGCTCGCTTGCAGGTGAAAACGAACGCGCTTTGGCGCTGCACGGCGTTGCTTTGAG
>JAYWEB010000442.1:0-6932 GCA_043779575.1 Chthoniobacter sp.
GCTGTCCAGCGACATGTTCGACAGCTTCGTCAAATACCAGCGCCTGATCGCCACAGAGTTTCAGCGCATGGCCAAAGACCACGCCTTCACCGTCATCAATGCCAACCTCCGCGTCGAAACCATCCAGCGCGACCTCCGCCGCCAGATCGGTCGCCACTTAGGCATCACGCCGGCTTGAGAGGGAAAAAGCGCATCCGCCCGGCACATGGGTAAGTGCCGATAGGCGGCGAAGTCAGGTCATTAGCCCTGCTGTCCCGTGAGCGCAGCGGCGGCCTTGGCTTTGGCCTCCGCGGCGCGGCGGGCGATTTCCTCGGGCGAGGGGAGGGACATGAGGACTTCGGGCGGGATGTCGCCGGCGGCGGCGAGTTTGATGAGGCACTTCTGCCGCTCGGCGAGCGCTTTGTCGGAGTCGCGCTCTTTGCTGAAGCGGCTTTTCGCTTTTTCGCTGCGCAGCCGGAGCATGGCATAGACATCGCCGCCGAGGAGGGCGCTGATGTCCACTTTCATCTTCTCCTTGGCTAGGTCGGCGTCGCTGACGAGGTCGCCATTGATGGGGCCGGCCTTGTATTTGGGAAACATGATGGCGGCCTCGGGGCAGACGCGGGAGCAGGCGGGGCAGTTGGTTTTGCAGTGGTCGTTGTTCTGGACCTGAATGTGTTTCTCGCCGTCCACTCCATAGACGCCGAAGAGGCAGAAGGAGAGGCACTGCATGCAGTTCGTGCAGCGGTCGTAGTCGATGACGGGAAACCACGGCTTCCACGCGCCGTGCTGCGCCGCGCCGGTCGCGGTGCGGACGGTTTCGACGAGGTCGGCGATTTGCACAGCGTTAAGTCCGCTGATGTCGCAGGTCTTTACGCCTTCCACTTCCGGCGCATGGCCGGCAAAATATCCGAGCACCACCGTCGGCGAGGCATCCGCAGGCGCGACCGCGCGTTCGCCGCTGGCGCAGGTCACGCCGAACCCGCGGGTGAGGAGCGCGGTGAGCGCCGCGAGACGGTCTTCCACGCCGAGCGGCTGCGCGCCGTCACCTTCGTAAAGAACGATGCGAAGAGCGGGGTCGGAGAGGCTCATGGGTTGGTGGGTTGCGCCGCGGGCGTGTCGGCGGCGGTGACTTTGCCGGTGGGGAGATTGGCGCGGAGTTCGTCGGCCAGGAGCGCCGCGATGGCTTCCTCCGCGCTGAGTGTCCGCATGTTCAGCACTTCCGCCGCAGCGGGCGGCAGGGGTGCGTCGGCTTGGTGAAAGAGCCACTTCACCGCGCGCGGGAAACACGCGGCGATCTTCACCGGCCCGCCGCTGGCCAGCCGCGCGAGCGCGGGATCGCGGCGGGCGGACATCTCGCAGAGGTCGGCCACGGCCTCGAAGGCGACCCCGCTTTCACAAAGCCGACGCAGGACGGCGTCCTTCACCTCCTTTGGCACCACTTGGGCGTACTGGCAGTGGCAGTAGAGGATGCTGGGCAGTGGCTGGCTCATGACAAACGGGATCGGCGCGGGACGTTACCGGCCGAATTTTCAAAGCCACCCCGGCTAGCAGATGCTGAGCACTTTGCGAATCACGTCCTGCGGATTCGGGAGCTGCCTGGGTTCGAGTTTGGGGCTGTAAATCGCGGGCGCGTCGAGCGCGGTGACGCGGAGGATGGGGGCGTCGAGGTCGTCGAAGCATTTCTCCTGGAGGATCGAGGCGATCTGGGCGCTGACCCCGCAGAAGGGCTTGTTTTCATCGACGAGCACGGCGCGATGGGTTTTGCGGACGCTGGCGAGGATGGCGTCCTCGTCGAGCGGGCGGATGCTGCGGAGGTCGATGACTTCGGCCGAGATGTCGTGCTCGGCGGCGAGAAGTTCGGCGGCGCGCAGGGCGGTGAGCGCGGCGCGGCCGTGGGCGATGAGGGTAATGTCGGTGCCTTCACGCTTGATGGCGGCTTTGCCGAGCGGGATGAGGTATTCCTCCTCGGGGACTTCGCCCTTTTCGCCGTAAAGGAGGGTGTTTTCCATGAACATGACGGGGTCATTGTCGCGGATGGCAGTCTTCATCAGACCCTTGGCGTCGTAGGCGGTGGCGGCGCTGACGACTTTGAGGCCGGGGATGTTGGCCAGCATGTTCTCGGGCGTATGGCTGTGGGTGGCGCCGACATTGGTGCCGCCATTGGCGGGGCCGCGGATGACGATCGGGCAGTTGATAAGTCCGCCGGACATATAACGGATCTGGCCGGCGTTATTGATGATCTGATCCCAAGTCACGGTGGCGAAGCTCCAGAACATGAGTTCCATGACCGGGCGCAAGCCCAGCATGCTGGCTCCGATACCCATCCCGATAAAGGCCGCTTCCGAGATGGGTGTATCCACCACCCGCTTGTCGCCATATTTCTTCCACAGACCTTTGGTTACTTTGTAGGCTCCGTCGTATTGGGCGACTTCCTCACCCATGAGGACGACGTTGGGATCGCGTTCGATTTCTTCGGCAAAGGCTTGGTTCAGAGCGTCGCGGTATTCGATGAGAGGCATGGGAAAGTTGAGTGTTGAAAGTTGAGTGTCTCGCCGCCTAAGTGCCGTAAGCGGAATGTAGCCGACTTACTTTCCAGTTAGTCGTTGAAGAAGTGCTTCCCGGTCCGCCCGGCTTCAGTCTGGCGATCGACCTCAAAGTAAACGTCCTCGAAGATGCCGGCCTCGCTCGGGTGGGGACTTTCCTCGGCAAACTGCGCGCTGGCCGCGGCCTCGGCCTTGGCGGCGTCGCTGATATCGTCGAACTGCGCCTCGGTGAGGACGCCTTCCTCGATTAGCCGCTTTTTGAAGAGCTGGATGGGATCGTGGTCGCGCTTGTAGGTCTCGATTTCCTCCTCAGAGCGGTAGCCGCCCTTGTGTTTGGAGTCGGCGACGGAGTGACCGTAGTAGCGGTAGGTGTCGAATTCGAGGATGGTCGGCTTCGATTCCTTGTGGGCGCGTTCGATGGCCTTCTGGGTGACGGCCCGGACTTCGTAGATGTCTTCGCCATTCGCCTGCGCCCACTCGACACAAAAAGCCTCGCCGCGTTGGGCGAGGCAGTCCTTGACCACTGACGACCGCTCGAGGCTGGTGCCCATCGAGTAGCCGTTGTTTTCAATAATGTAGATGACCGGCAGCTCGAAGAGCGCGGCCATGTTCAACGACTCGTAGAAGCAGCCCTGATTGACGGCTCCATCGCCGAGGAAGCATAGCGCGGCACCTTTGAGACCTTTGTATTTCAACCCATAAGCCAGCCCGAGCCCGAGCGGGGTCTGGCCGCCGACGATGCCGTGGCCTCCCCAGTAATTTTTGTCGGGCGCGAAGAAGTGCATCGAGCCGCCTTTGCCTTTGGAGCAGCCGGTGGCTTTGCCGTAAAGCTCGGCCATGCACTCGTTCATATTCATCCCGACGGCGAGGGCGTGGCCGTGGCAGCGGTAGGCGGTGATGACGTGGTCGTCGTCCCCCATCAGGGAGCAGGCGCCGACGGCCACGCTTTCCTGGCCGATGTAGAGGTGCATGAAGCCGCCCATTTTACCCTTTGTGTATTCGTTGAGCGCCCGCTGCTCGAAGCGCCGGATGCGGAGCATCTCGCGGAGGAGCTGGATTTTGGCCTCCGGGGTGAGGCTTTTGTTGATCGGGGCGAGTGCGTGGGCGGTGGATTTGGTGGCTGTGTCCATAGTGTCGGCGCAGGCTGCGCGGGAGTAGTAGCGGCGGGTCGCATGGCGCGCAACAGGCAACCGCGCCGGAGTCGCAATTTTTGCGCCGGGAGGGGGCCGGGCCGTTGGTTTTCAGGGAGAAAACGGCCCCCTCACATGCGGCGACTGGCCTGGCCGAGCCGCGCCCCCGGAGCGGCCCATTCCAGGGTGCCGCGCCGTTCCGCGTTTACGCGGAGTTCGCTATTTACCCGCCGCATTGTTCCCGCTATTCCTGCCGCCTCGGCACCATGATCCAACTTCGGCGTGAATTCCGAAACTGGCTCCGTGTCGCGTTTCTCAAAATTATACTGGCTGGAAAAATACCAGAGCCCGTATTACCTCAGTCAACCGCACACCATTTTAGAAAATCCTGCCCCGACCATGTCATCATTTTCTCTCACTGTGGAGCAACTCGCCCTCTTGCCGGACGATGCGGACGTCAAATTTTACGAGGAAAACGGCTACTATATTTCCAAAGAAGGGGTCGTCCCCGACGCGCTGATCGATGCCGCCGATGATGGCAGCCAGCGCTTCTATCGGGGAGAACGCGACGCGGTGCTCCCGTTTGACACCGGGTTTTCCAATTGGCAGCCGAGCGACGGCGACGGCCAGCGCAACAACGAGTTCGTTTCGCTGCAAAAGAAAGAACTCTACGCCCTCGCCACGTATCCGCTGCTCGGGGCCATCGCCGCCCGGCTGACGCGCAGCACCTCCATCCGCCTGCTGGACGACCAGCTCATTTACAAGCCGTCCCATACCACCGACGCAGCGCAGACCGTCACCGGCTGGCATGCGGATCGCGCCTACTGGGGCACGTGCAGCTCGGACAATCTCACCACGGCGTGGATCCCGCTGCACTCCGTGGCGGTCAACCGCAGCCCGCTCGTCATCATGGCGGGCAGCCACCGCTGGGAAGGCACCCGGGACGTGCGCTTTTTCAACCATCAGAACCTCGCGGAACTCGAACAGAAATTCCGCGACGCGGGCAGGGAAGTCCGCATCGTCCCGATGACCCTGACCAAAGGGCAGGTCAGCTTTCACCACGCCTGGACCATCCACGGCAGCTACGCCAATACGAGCGGACTCCCCCGGCTTTCCTACGCCGTCCATTTGCAGGACGGCCCGAATCACTACCGTCCGTTCCGCACCGCGCAGGGCCGCGAGATCCACATTTTCGACGAAAAACTCTGCCGCACCCTGCCCAACGGTGATCCCGACTTCAGCGACCCCGCCGTCTTTCCCACCGTGTGGTCGGAAAAAGCGTGATGGAACACCGGCTCCTCACCGCCGACGAACCCGAGTGGGCGGCCATCCTCGGGCGCCTGGCCCACGACTTCTACCATCGTCCCGAGTATTGCCGGCTCGACGGTGAGACGCAGCAGGCGGAAACCGGCGCCTTTTGGGCCGGGGAGGGCGACCGGGAATTATTCATCCCCTACCTGCTGCGCCAGTGCGACAGCCTCTTTCCCGGCGAAGCCGCGGCGGCCCGCACCGCCGACGTGATCTCGCCCTACGGCTACCCTGGCCTCCTCCTCAGCGCCGCCGCCCGCCAGTCGCCCGATTTCGCGCAGCGGGCCATGCAGTGCTTGAGCGAAACCCTCCGCGACCGGGGCGTCTGCTCGGCTTTCTTCCGGATGAATCCGTTCTTCAGCACCGGTCTGCCCGAGCTTTTTCCCGAGGGCTACTTCACCGCCCCGTGCGATACCGTGGCCATGGACCTGGCCCTCGATGAAGCCGCGATTTGGAAAAACATCCGCGACGGCCACCAGTGGACGATTCGGAAATGCAAGCGGCTCGGCTTTGAAGCGCGGATGGTTCCCCTCCACGAGCACATCGACGCCTTCATGGAGGTCTATCGCGAAACCATGGATCGCGTCCACGCCCGCGACTCCTACTACTTCGGCCGCGAATACTTCCTCAAACTCGCCGAACTGCGCGAGCAGGTACACTGCTGTTTTGTGGAACTCGGAGGCGAACTGGCCGCCGCATGTGTCTTCTTTGAATGTGGCGGACTTTTCCAGGCCCACCTCGGCGGCACCAAATCCTCCTACCTCTCGAAGTCACCCTTCCATCTCGCGCTCTTCCACGCCGCCGAATGGGCCAAAGCCCGCGGCAACCGCTACCTCCACCTCGGCGGCGGCGTCGGCGGCTCTGACGACCGCCTGCTCTCCTTCAAGCGCGGCTTCTCCACCCTCACCCTCCCATTTTTCACCCTCCGCCTCGTCACCGACCCCGAGAAATACCGCGCCCTGACCGCCCTCAGCGCGAGCGCCGCCGACCTCCCTTTGGAAACCCGCCTGCAAAGCGACTACTTCCCCGCCTACCGCACCCCGAGCTGACCGGGGCGGAGCCACCACTCCGGGTGGATGGCGGCGCTCCGCGCGCCCTGCGAGAGTCGCGCCGCAGGCCCATCTCTCCGTGTGGCGCTGGCGCGCGTGGTCGGCATGGCGCGCGGAGCGACGCCACGCCGACGAAGCAGAGCTTCGCAGACAGCGGCATGACCAAGCGGGAGCTTGGTCACGAGGGATCAGGCAAAAAGCTCGGCGAGGCGGACGCGGAGACCGGGCAGGCTCTGGGATTCTAGAATAGCTTCGCCTTCCACCGCCGTTCGGTCGCGGTAAGCGCCGCTCTCCGGCCGACGACGAATTTCCGCCCGATGCTCGGCAGGCAGAATGATCCAGTATTCCTCCACGCCAGCCTCGGCGTAGAGGGCGGCCTTTTCACGATCCAGGCTGGCGCTGCTGATGGCGATCTCGATGACGAGGGCGGCGGTGGCGGGATGACTCGTGCGGTAATCCTGCACCGACCCGCGGACGATGGCGATGTCGGGCTCGGGCTCGGAGTCGCGCAAGGTGAGCGGCTGATCCTGCCGGACGGAATAGCCCGCCGGGATCGAAGCGTGGAGGCCGTCGTAAAGGAGTTTGGCAATGCTGGCGTGGAGGGGGGACTTAGGCATTTTCTCGACAACGATTCCGCGGAGCAACTCGGTGCGGCGTCCGCGCGCGTTGAACTCGGGGAACTGATGATATTGCGCGACCTCGACCGGCGAGACGCGAGCCCGGACTTCGGGAAGATTGAGCATCGCGGAGGCGGCAGACATGGCTTGGAAACTACCTGGCGAGGGAACGACGTCCAGCGGCAATCACGCCACGCCCGGCCTCCGCTGAAACCACCACCATTCCACCAGCAGGACGACGAAGCCGGCGCAGGCGAGGAGCCACCAGAGGGAGCGGTCGGCTTTGGGGACGGCGGTGGTGGC
>JAYWEB010000443.1:0-2776 GCA_043779575.1 Chthoniobacter sp.
TCATCGCGTGGTCGATGGCGCCGTCGGCGCGACGTATCTCTCCGAACTGCGGAAGCTCATCGAGAATCCGACGTTAATGCTGCTCTAAACGGCGACCTACTTTTTCCAAAATGGCTAACTACGATCTTATCGTCATCGGTGCCGGCCCGGCCGGATACGTCGCGGCAATCAAAGCCGCCCAGCTCGGCAAACGCGTCGCGTGCGTCGAGAAAGAACGCGGGGGCGGGACTTGCAATAACTGGGGCTGCATCCCGACGAAGGCGCTGCTGAAAAATGCGGAGATGTATCACGCGATGACGCATCGGGCGGCGGAGTTTGGGTTTAAGATCGAGGGGTTGAGCTACGATTGGGGCGCGATCATCAAGCGTTCGCGCGTCGTCTCGGACAAAGGCGCGGCGGGCGTGGATTTCCTTTTTAAGAAGAACAAAATCGACTCGATCAAAGGTGACGCTTCGCTGGACAAGGCGGGCGAGGTGAAGGTGACGGGGGCGGATGGGAAGGTGGAAACGCACACGGCGAAGAATATCCTGATCGCGACGGGCTGCGTGACGCGGCCGCTGCCGGGCTTGGAGTTTAATGGCAAGACGGTGATCGGATCGAAGGAGGCGCTGCAACTCCCGGCGCAGCCGAAGAGCATCGTGATCATCGGCGCGGGCGCGATCGGCGTGGAGTTTGCGTATTTCTTCAATGCGTTCGGGACGAAGGTCACGATCGTCGAGATGCTGCCGAATCTGCTGCCGGTCGAAGACACGGAGGTTTCGCAGGCGCTGGAGAAGTCGTTCGCGAAGCAGGGCATCACCGCGCTGCTCGGGCACAAGACGACGAAGACCGACGTGAGCGATCAAGGTGTGAAAATCACCGTCGCCGATCCGAAGGGCGCGGAGAAAGTGCTTGAAGCGGACATGGTCCTCGTGGCGATCGGCATCCAGCCGTTGCTGCCGGGCGGGGCGCTGAAATTCGATCTGGATCGCGGCTACCTGAAAACGAGCGACCGCTATCAGACGAGCGTGCCGGGCGTGTTTGCCGCGGGCGACATCATCGGGCCGCCGTGGCTCGCGCACGTCGCGAGTTTCGAAGCGGTGCAAGCGGTCGAGGGGATGTTCGTGCCCGGTTTCAAGCCGAAGAAAGTCACGATTTTCCCTGGCTGCACCTACTGCCATCCCCAAGTCGCCAGCGTGGGCCTCACCGAGCGCGCCGCGAAGGAGGCGGGCAAGAAATTCAAGGTCGGCAAATTCCCGTTCATGGCCAGCGGCAAAGCCCGCGCGATCGGCGAGAGCGAAGGTTTCGTGAAGCTGATCGTTGGCGAACCGCACGGCGAAATTCTCGGCGCGCACATCATCGGGCCGGAAGCGACGGAGATGATCGCGGAGCTGGGCCTCGCGATCACGCTCGAAGCGACGTGGGAAGAAATCGAAGCGACGATCCACGCGCATCCGACATTGAGCGAAGGCGTGAAGGAAGCCGCTGAAGTCGCCGCCGGGCACGCGATCCATGTTTAGCCGCCAAGGCTCGCCAAGAGCCTTGCCGTCTCGCACGTCTAGTTTGCGAGCAGCTTCACCAGCCGCTCGTTCACGAAGAGGATTTCCTTTCCCGATTTCACCTTCGCCACGAGGCCCGCTTCGGCGAGGTCGTGGAGGTAGCGAGAGCTGGAGACGCGGTTGCCGAGGCCGGCTTCTTCGAGGTGGCGGATTTTGCAATACGGGCGCACGAAGCGTTGCTCGATCAGCTCTTTGGAAAACGAACGCTTCGGCAGTTTCAGCCGCGCCTCTTCCACCATCGCGGCCATGAGATCGCCGATGGCTTCGATCTTGAGAACGGTCGTCTCGGCGGTGCTCTCGACCGCGCGCAGCACATAGAGAATCCACGGCTCCCACGCGCCGTTTTCGGTCACTTCGCGGAGGTGACGGTAGTAGTGATTCTTGTGCTCGATGATGTAGCGGCTCAGGAAAAGGATCGGCTGCTCCAGGAGGCGCTGCTGGAGGAGAAAAAGGATGAGCAGGATGCGCCCGGTGCGGCCATTTCCATCGCGAAAAGGATGGATCGCCTCGAACTGGTAATGCAGCACCGCCAGCTTCACGAGCGGGTCGAGCCCGTCCTCGGTGCCGTTCACGAACTGCTCCAGATTCGCCAGTAGGCCGCGGATGCGCTGCGCGCCATCCGGCGGCGTGTAAACAATCTCTCCCGTTGCGCGATTGCTCAGATTCGCGCCGGGCCGGCTGCGAATGCCCGCGTCCTCGGGCTTGATCATCCCCACGATCTCGATCGCCAGATCCGCCGTCAGCACACGCTTTTCGCGAAGCCGCTCCGCCCCGTGCCAAAGCGCCTCATTGTAATGCAGCACCTCCTTCGCGTGCGGGCTCACATCCGCCGACTCCGCGCTCAGCCCGCGATACAGCTCATCACTCGTGGTAAAAATCGCCTCGATCTCCGAACTCGCCCGCGCCTCCTGAAGCGCGATGGTATTCAGCAAAATCGCCGCATTCGGCACCGTCCGAGTCCGCCCCTTCAACTCCGCCAAACTCCGAGCCGCCCGCGCCACTGCCTTCAAAACTGGAATGGTTTCCAACTCGATCTTCGGTGGCAGGAGCGGCAAGTCGTTGTAGGGCTTCTCGCGGTCGAATGTGTTCACGCCGTGAACGTGTAGCGGATGACGTGTTCATAAATCACGCCTTTTTGAACATGTGACGCCGGATGTGTCCATTTTGTGAACAGATCGCTTAATGCGGGTGCGGACAGATTTGGGTAGTGGCTCAGTTTGAAAAACCGCTCGCGAAAA
>JAYWEB010000444.1:0-6870 GCA_043779575.1 Chthoniobacter sp.
GAGGCGGTCGTGCCGCGGCGTGGGCATGCGCATCCCGCCACACGTATTTTCCAGGCGCTGCGCATCGCCGTGAATCGCGAATTGGAAGTGTTGGCCGAAGGTCTGGCGGCATTTTCCGAGGTGCTGGCTCCCGGCGCCCGCCTTGCGGTGATCACATTTCACAGTCTTGAAGACCGGATCGTGAAACAGTTTTTCAAGGCCCGCACCGCCGAGTTTCTCGACCGCCCGGAGTGGCCTGCGCCCCGCCCCAATCCTGATTTCATCTTCCGCGCCGTGACGCGGAAGCCAGTCACCGCCAGCGAGGCCGAGCAGCGCGCCAATCCACGGGCGCGCAGTGCGAAGCTTCGCGTCGTCGAAAAAATTTCCCATGGCCGATAACCGCCGCCGCTACGCCAATACCGTTCCGCTCGTGAAGTTGCTGATCATCGTGATGATCGGCAGCACCGTCTGCGGGGCGGGGCTCGGCTACGTCTGGTGTCTGAACGATGTGAACGCCACCGGAGAAAAAATCAAAAAGTGCGAGGTCGATCTCGTGCGGTTGCGCAACCGCAATGAGGGATTCAGGACGAACATTGAAACACTGAGTTCCGCTGCGCAGCTCGAGACGGATTTCAAGAAGGGCAGGTTTAAGAAGCAGAACCTCGAACGCATCGGTATTCTCGACCAACAGCACTACGCGACGGTCGTGAAGATGCCCCTTCCGCCCCAAGCCGGATTGGGTGAGTTGCGGACCGTGGTGAACGAAGGGAAACGGAAATGAACCGACCGACCAGAAAGCGCGTCCTCGCGACCTGCATCGGTCTGGTGGTGTGCTTCACTGGCTTGTCCATCCGTCTCTTGCACGTTCAGGTGGCGCAGCACGACCACTATCTGAAACGCGGTCGTAGCAAACATGTGGAGCGGCGGATTTTCCCGAGTTCGCGCGGGTCGATTCTCGACAGCAATGGCCAAGTGCTGGCGGGCAATGAGCCGGTCAAAACGGTGATTGTCGATGCCTCCATCGTGAAAGAACCCGAGTTACTGGCGGGCTTGCTGGCCGACGCGCTGAAACTGGATAAGGCCGAGTTGCACGCGAAATTCGTGCAAGAGACTTATTCTCCAGCGCTGCAAAAAAACGCCCGCTCGCGCTACCTGGTGGTTCAGCAAAAAGTGAGCGAGAAGAAAGCCGCCGAGATTGTGGCGAAGCTGGATGCTCTGAATCGTGAGAGGCGGGACTGGAACAAGATTCGTGGGGTTTCGTTTGAGCAATCGGCTCGACGCATCTGGCCGAATCAGGATCTGCTTTGCCATGTGCTGGGCTATGTGAATGGCGCGAATCTCGGGATGGACGGAATCGAACGGTCGCTGGATGGGTATCTTCAGGGAAACGACGGCTTCCGTGATATTGAACGCACCCGCACCGGCGTGGAAATCGTCAGTTTCCGGGGTGAGGAACGTGCCGCCCGCAACGGGGACAACGTGCGGCTGACGATCAACATGAGCCTCCAGACAATCGTGGAGGAGGAACTGGATGCGGTGGTCGCGAAATACCGCCCGAAAGGCGCGACCGTCATTATGATGGACCCGAAGACCGGAGGGATCCTCGCCTTGGCCAATCGTCCGAATTTCAATCCTAACAAGCAGGACGGGGTGGCGGAATCCGCCCGCCTGAACCTGGCCGTTGCCGCCCAAGTCGAGCCAGGATCCACCTTTAAGATTGTGACTGTGGCCGCCGCCCTCAACGAGCAGCTCGTATCGCTGGCGACACCCATCCTTTGCGAAAACGGGTACTGGTCGTGGTGTAAACTGCGCGATCACCACGCCTATCCGTCTCTCACGGTGAAAGGCATTCTGGTTCACTCCAGTAATATTGGCGTGGCGAAACTTGCTTCGAAATTGGGGGATACGAAGTTCTCCGATTACATTCACGACTTTGGCTTTGGTCAGCGGACCGGGATTGCTCTTCCGGGTGAAATCAAAGGCGAGATTCATCCGATCAGCGATTGGACGCCGATCTCCATCACTCGGATGCCGATGGGGCACGAAGTCGCGGCCACCCCATTGCAGATTGTCTGCGCGATCAGTGCGATCGCCAACGGTGGAAAGTTGATGACTCCGCAGATCATTCAACAGGTGACCGACGAGTCGGGAGCAGTGAAGGAGGCCTTTCCGCCACTCTTGGTGCGGCCCGTGGTGTCGCCGGAAGTTGCCCGGTGGGTCACTGAGGCACTGATCGAAGTGGCCAGCGCGAAAGGCACAGCCAAGGCCGCCCAGGTTCCGGGCTTTGTCGTAGCCGGCAAGACTGGGACCGCGCAGAAGCTGGAAGGCGGGCGCTACACCAACGACAAAAGCGTGTGCTCGTTTGTCGGCTTTATGCCGGCCAAAGCCCCCGCTTTCGCGCTGCTGGTTTTGATTGATGAGCCTCGAGAAACGCGCAGCAAAGCCGTCGGAGGATTGGTCGCCGCACCGGTATTCTCGCGCATTTGCGAAAGGGCGGCGCGCTTTCTGGGCTTGGTGCCGACTGAGCCGATCCCCTCGCAGATCATCGTGGCCAAAGGCGGGAAAACCGGGTGGGGGTATCGCCGACCATGAAACTTGAAACGCTTCTGGCCAGCATCGCGACACTCAAGGTCGAGGGAGCGGTGGATCGCGATGTCGTGGCGCTCACTTACGATTCCCGGCGGGTGAAGCCCGGCACGGTCTTCGTCGCGCTGCGGGGGGCGAAGGTGGATGGGTCGCAGTTTGTGGAGCAGGCCATCGCGGCGGGAGCGGAGGCTGTGGTGAGCGAGACGGAGGAGTTTCGGACGCGGGCCACCAATGTCACCGTCGCGGATGCGCGGATCGCGCTCGCGGATCTCGCCGCCGCGTTTTACCAGCATCCGGCCCGGGCTTTGAAAATCGCGGGCGTGACTGGCACGAACGGGAAGACCACAACCACCTTTCTTCTGAAACACATTTGCGAGGCAACGATGCATCGCTGCGGCCTGATTGGCACGGTGCGCTACGAGGTCGGGGATCGGATTCTGCCGGCGGCGCGCACCACGCCGGAGTCGCTCGAAGTTCAGGATCTTCTTTGGCAGATGCGAGCCGCGGGCTGCAAGGCCGTGGCCATGGAGGTTTCCTCGCATGCGCTGATGCAGGCGCGCGTTCGCGGAGTGGAGTTCGACACGGCGATCTTCACGAACCTGACTCAGGATCATCTCGACTACCACAAGACGATGGAGGCCTATTTCGAGGCGAAAGCGGGGCTTTTCACGAGACTCGCGAAGCAGCCGAACAAGAAGGGCAAAGCGGTGATCAACATCGATGACCGCTACGGCGCGCAGCTCGCCGGCCGCATCGAAAAAGAAGTGCCTGTCATTAGCTACGGCGTCGGCGCGCGCGCGGATTTTCGCGCGAGCAATGTGCGCATCGATTTCAATGGCACGAGCTACCAGCTCGACGCGGGTGGCAGGAGCTACCTCGTGCGGCTGCCGCAAATCGGGCAGTTCAATGTCTATAACTCCCTGGCCGCCATCGCGGGTGCGCACGCGCTCGGCGTGGACGTGCGGAGCGCGGTGCTCGCGCTGGCCAATGCGCCCGCCATTCCCGGCCGCCTCGAAGCCGTTCCGGCGCAACGCAATTTCCGCGTGTTCGTGGACTACGCCCACACCGAAGACGCTTTGCTCAATGTCATCAAGACGTGCCGCGAGTTGAATCCTGCGCGCCTCATCGTGGTCTTCGGTTGCGGTGGGAGCCGGGATAAAACCAAGCGTCCGCGGATGGGTGCGGTCGTGGATCAGCACGCGGATTTTTCCATCGTCACCTCCGACAACCCGCGCCAGGAAGAGCCGCTCGCCATCATCGAAGACATCAAGCCCGGCATGACCCGCGGCCACTTCGAGGTCATCGTGGATCGCAAGGAAGCCATCTTCAAAGCCATCGCCATGGCGGCCCCGCGCGACATCATTCTGATCGCGGGCAAAGGTCACGAGACCTATCAGGAATTCGCCGATCACACGGAACCCTTCGACGACGTCGCCGTGGCGCGGCAGGCTCTCGAAGCCAAGCGCGTGGAGCCTCTGGACTGAAATGGACGCGACCGATTTCCAGACCATGGCCCGGTGGAGCGAAGGCCAGCTCGTGGCCGGTGCTGAGGCGGACCAAGTCTCCGCCGTCTGCACCGACACGCGGGCCTTGAAGGCGGGCGATTTTTTCGTGGCGCTGCGCGGGGCGAATTTCGACGCCCACACCTTTGTCAGCGAGGCGGCGAAACGCGGAGCGGCCGGAGCGATGGTCGAGCAAGTGCCCGCCGATCTGCCGCCGGGTTTCGCCGTCATTCTGGTGCCCGACGCGCTGCGCGGCCTCCAGCAGCTCGCCGCCAATTACCGGCAGACGCTCGGGCTCCAGGCGGTCGGGCTCACGGGAAGCAACGGCAAGACGAGCACCAAGGACCTGACGATTTCCGTGCTCCGCAAACATTTTCGGGTGACGGGCACGGAGGGGAATTTGAACAACCATATCGGCGTCCCGCTCACGCTGCTGCGCGCGCAGGTCAACGATCAGGTCGGGGTGTTTGAAGCTGGGATGAATCATCCCGGCGAGATCGCGCCGTTGGCGGCGATGATCGCGCCGGACGTGGCGATCATCACGAACGTCGGCACGGCGCATATGGAGTTCATGGGCAGTCGCGATGCCATCGCGCTGGAGAAAGGGATGCTCGCCGAGGCCCTGCAGCCGAGCGGCACGCTGATCCTCAGCGCGCACGATGAATACTCGGCGTCCATCGCCGCGCGGACCAAGGCCGACGTGGTGCTGGCGGGCATTGAAACGGGCGAGGTTTTCGCGAGCGCACTGCGCGCGCATTTTTCCGGCACGAAGTTTCTCCTGCATGCCGATGGTCGCAGTGTGCCGGCCGAACTGGCCGTGCCCGGCGAACACATGGTGCGCAATGCGGTGCTCGCGGTCGCGGCTGGCCGGGTCTTCGGACTTTCGCTGGAAGAATGTGCGGCCGGGCTGGCCGAACTGCGCCTCTCGAAAGGTCGGCTCGAACAGAAGGTGATCCGCGGAATTCAGATCCTCGATGACACCTATAATGCCAACCCGGATTCGGTCGGGGCGGCCCTGCGCACGCTGGCCTCGATGCCTGCGGCAGGGCGGCGTTTCGCAGTGCTCGGCCGGATGGGTGAACTCGGTGCCGGGGCCGAGCGCGGGCATCGGCACGTGGGGCAGGTCGCGGCGCGGGAACACATCGACTGCCTCGTCACCGTCGGCGCCGAGGCGGAGTGGATCGCCGATGAAGCGTGGCGCGGCGGGGTCGAGAAAGTGGTGCGCGCGGCGTCCACGGATGAAGCGACCGTGACCCTGCGCGAACTGGCGAAGCCCGGCGACGTGGTGCTGATCAAGGGGAGCAGGTCGGAAAAAATGGAGCGCATCGTGGAGGGCCTGGAAACGCCATGATGTATTACCTGCATGAGCTGGCCCTGCGCTTTCCGGATCTGGAATTCCTGCGCGCGCTGAATGTCTTTCAGTACATCACCTTCCGCGCGATCGCGGCGGCCGTGACGGCGTTTCTCCTGTCGCTGCTGTGCGGAAATTGGGTCATCCGCCGTCTCATCTCGCTGAAGGTCGGCCAGCCGATTCGCACGAAGGAGGAGGTGAACAAGCTGTTCGAGCTGCATGGGAAGAAAGCCGGCACCCCGACGATGGGTGGCGTGCTCATCCTCGGCACGGTGATCTTCTCCTCCCTCCTCTGGGCGCGGCCGGATAACACGGCCGTTTGGCTGGTGCTGTTCACGCTGCTCTACTGCGGCGGGCTGGGTTTCTGGGACGACTATCTGAAAGTCGCGAAGAAAAATTCCGCCGGCGTGAGCGAGCGCACCAAGCTCGTCGCGCAAGGAATTCTCGCGGCCATCGTCACGGCGTATTTCGTTTTCAATCCGAACATCGAAGTGCAGGCGCGCGAACTCTTCATGCCGTTCTACAAGGACCCGGTCATCATGAATCTCGGCGCGTTCACGGTCGTCTTCTTTGCCATCGTCATCATGGGTTCGTCGAACGCGGTGAACCTCACCGATGGCCTCGACGGGCTTGCCGCCGGCTGCACCTGCACCGCGTCGTTCACCTACGGCATCCTGGCTTACGCGGCTGGCAATTTCAAAATCGCGTCCTATCTCGACATTCCTTTCTACCCATTCGCCGGCGAACTCGCGGTGATCTGCATGGCCATGGTCGGCGCGTCCTTCGGCTTCCTGTGGTTCAATTGCCACCCGGCGAAAGTCTTCATGGGCGACACCGGCTCGCTCGCCATCGGCGGCATGCTCGGCGTGGTGGCCATTTGCACGAAACAGGAAATGCTCCTCGTCGTCGTGGGCGGCGTCTTTGTCATCGAAGCGGTGTCCGTATTGATCCAGCGCTCGTGGTTCAAGATCACCAAACGCATGCATGGCGAGGGCCGGCGCGTGTTTCTGATGTCGCCGGTGCATCACCATTTCGAGTTGAAAGGCTGGAAGGAAAACACCGTCATCGTCCGTTTTTGGATTCTCTCCATCATGTTTTCCCTCCTTGGCCTTGCCACCCTCAAACTTCGTTGAATGTGCGTTACAAAAACAAATCGATCGCAGTGCTCGGTGCTGGTGAAAGCGGGGAATCCGCGGCCGTGCTGCTGCGTCAGGAGGAAGCTATGGTGACCGTCCTAGACACTGCGGAAGAGAATAAGCTCCGCAAGAAAATCGACGCTCTTGGTTCGCAGGGCATCCGCGTCATCGCGGGGCTCGCCGCGGATCACGAAAGCACGCACGGCCAATACGATTACGCGATCCTCAGCCCCGGCATCGACCCCGCCGTGCCGCTCGTGCAGAACTTCATCCGGCGCCGCATCGAGATGATCGGCGAACTCGAACTCGCCTACGA
>JAYWEB010000445.1:0-6862 GCA_043779575.1 Chthoniobacter sp.
GGGCACGGTCAAAGTTCGCTGGATGGACGTAGCGGGGGATCGTTGCTGGCAAACCAGCGGCATCCTCGACGCGAAGAAGCTGGCCGCGCCAGCCATCGCGCGCATTGAGCGCATGGTGGAGCCGCGCTGAAACTCATCGCGTTCAAAGTGGGCTGCACTCCGCCGGGCGCACTGGCGAAGAAGGCTGACAACATTCCAAAGGCGTTGCATTGGTGAGGCTTCATGAACGATGCCCCAGGCGAACCAATCCCCGCGCAGCACTGGCAAAGTGCCCGGCAATCAGTCGGCGAGCTGACTCTGGAACTCCCGACGCCGGCCCCCGGAACGGCGATCTACATTTGCACCGAGGGAATCGACCACCAGACGCTCGTCTTGCTACGAGCGTTTGTGCGCGCAGCAGAGCGGAGCGGACATCGAGTGAAGCTGTTGCAATAAAGGTGCGGCAAACGCCTGCCGCTACTTGCTTCGACTGAGAAGCAGTCGTGATTTCTCTAAATCCACGGTGACGCAGAATCGGGAGAGCAACCCGTTTCCGAGAAGCTGGCGCGCTGGATGAAATGAGGCCGCGAAAAATAATTCGAGGGTTTGCGCGCCGCGCGTCGTATTACCCGATGATGAATTCTCGGAAGTCTGCTTTTTAGGCAGCTCAGCCTGCGACTTCATCGACCGGACACTTTGAACTCATTCCGCAAAAACCGCCTCCTTCACACGGTCATCGTCGCGATGACCTTGGTCGGCTGGTTCGTCCTCTCGAACCATTGCGCGCTGCGGAGCAAAGCCAGGCAGACGGAAGCGAGGAAGGAGCACGCTTGCTGCCACAACGGCACGTCGCAGCCTGCTCAGGAACCGATGAACGGCGGGCAAGGGATGCAGTGCTGCAAATCGCTGCACGCGCTTGCGCCCGATACAGCGAAGCTCGCTGACGTTTCGCCGCTCGTCGCCGTCGGTGCGGTTGTCGCGTGGATCGAAACCTTGAATCCAGGGAGCAGGCCGGTTCCCGTCCTCGCCGTGGATACTGGCCCGCCGCCACGAGCGGCGTCGTTTAGCGAACTCGTCCTGCACCGGAGCCTGCGCTCGCACGCTCCTCCTTTCCTCGCGTAGCGACGCGGCACCCGCCAGCGGCGGGTGAGTCCAGCCGTGTCGCCACGCAGTCCCTGCGCCCGTGCGGGCGCGGTGTGTCCGCGTGTCTTTCATCAATCCGCACCGTCGCGGCCCGCGCTCGCTTGCCCGCATGACGCGACGATCCACAAACCAACGGCAGGCCAATTCAGACATCACATCAAAAACATGAAAACCAAATCCACCATCGCCATCCTCACCGCTGTCCTTCTCGGCAGCACCTTCGCGTTTGCCGACTCCGCTACGCCCAAAGGCGTGCCGAAAGATTACCCGCTGAAAAAGTGCGTCGTCTCCGGCGATCCGCTCGGCGAGCACGGCAAAGTCGTGAAGGTCTCCAACGGCGGCACCGACGTGTATCTGTGCTGCAAAGACTGCGTGAAGGACTTCAACAAGACCCCCGAGAAGTTCACCAAGATGGTCAAGGACGCGGCTCCCAAAAAGTAACTGCGACCTCGCTCGATCAAGCTGCCCGGTGCCTCTGGCATCGGGCGGCCACGATCATCCACTGCCATGTTTCTCGCCGACGCCGCACAAGCCCGCTTCCTCTCGATGGAGCACGTCCATGTGCTCATCAATCACTTCCCCGTCATCGGGCTGGCGATGGCGATTCTCGCGCTCGCGCTGGCGCTGATGCACCACAGCCGCAAGACGGAAATGATCGCGCTCATCCTCGTGTTTGTCGCCGCCGCGAGCGCGTGGCCGGTGAACTTCACCGGGCAGCACGCCTACAAAGCGGTGCGCGCCATCACAGACGATGCGGGCACCGACTGGCTCGACGCCCACATGGAGCGCGCGGAGAAAGCCGCGCCGGCCTTTTACCTCCTCACTTTCCTCGCGGCAGCCGCGCTGGTGGCTCCGCACAAATGGCCGCGCACGACACGTCCACTCGCCATTGCCACTCTCGCGCTCGCCCTGTTGTGCGAAGGCGCGAGCGGCTGGATCGCCCTCGCAGGCGGGCAAATCCGGCACCCTGAATTCCGCAGCGAAGCACCCCCTGCGGAACCCACTGAACACCACACCCACTGATCAAAACCCATGATGCGACTTCTCATTCTCGCCGCCGCTGCCGCGCTTCTCGCCGGATGCGCGACCGCTCCGCCACCGCCGCTGACGGCGGCCAGTCCCGCCAGCCCCGACGCGCCCGAGGGTGCGCGACTCGCACGGCAGACCTCGTTGCGCGCGGACGAAACCACTCGCAAATCCCGCGCGCTCTTATCCGCCGCGCAAAAGGAGCAGGAAAAGTGGGACGACTATGGCCCCGTCTCCGGCACGCCGGAAGACGCGCCGAAACCCGGCATGAAGATGGACGGCAAAATGGACATGAAAAATATGGAGATGAAACATGAGCACTAGGCCGCTTTCGATCCTCACCATTGCCGCCCTCGCGTTGCCTGCATTTGCGGGAAGCCCAAAGGAACCGGCCTCGCGTCTCGTCGAGAAAGCGGTGCAGGAACGCACCGGCCTCGCGGTGCGCTGGCAGCAGGATGCCGCCGCGCGCGAAGCTGCGCTGGCGGACGTGCGGGTGCTTTTGAAAAAGCCGCTGACCGTGAACAGCGCGGTGAAAATCGCGTTGCTCAACAACCGCGAATTGCTCGCCACGTTCGAGGACATTGGTGTTTCCGCCGCCGACTTGCGCGAGGCGGGGCTGTGGAAAAATCCGAGCTTCGATTTGAGCGTGCGCTTTCCCGACCGCGCGCCGACCGGCGCGAATTGGGAGGAGGCCGTCGCGTTTGACCTGCTCGATTTGCTCATGCTGCCGTTGCGTGAACGTGTGGCCGCAGACCATCTCGCCGCCGCGCAACTCCGCGTGGCGGATGAAACGCTGCGCCTCGTGGCCGAGGTGAAGATGGCCATGTATGAACTACAGGGCGACGAGACGATGCTCACGCATCAACGCACCATCATGGACATCCAAAATTCCGCAGTGGATCTCACGCAGCGCCAGCACGAGGCGGGCAACGTCACCGACCTCGCCTTGCAGAATCAGCAGGCGGCTTACAACTCCGCGCGGCTGGAGCTGGCGATGGCCGAGAATGAGCAGCGCGAGCACCGCGAAAAACTCAATCGTCTGCTTAGTCTGTGGGGCGGCGATACCGCTTGGAAAGTTGCTGCCGGGCTTCCACCGCTGCCCGAAAACGATGTGCCGTTGCGCGGCCTCGAATCGCTCGCCGTGGCGCAGCGCCTCGACCTCGCGGCTGCGCAAATGGAACTCGCGGGCGTGGTCCGCGCGCTCGGCCTCACCAAGACCTATCGCTACATCGGCGCGCTGGAATTCGGCGTTGATACGGAGCGCGACCCCGACCGCACGAACGTCACGGGGCCAAGGCTGCGACTGGAATTGCCGCTCTTTAACCAAGGCCAGGCGCGCGTTGCGAAAAGCGAAGCCGAGTTGCGACGTGCCGAGCGAAAAGTGGAGGCGCTCGCCATCGGCATCCGCGCCGATGTCCGTGCGCTTCACGACAAGCTCGCGTCACTGCGTGAGGCGGCGCGCTTTTACCAAAGCGAAGTGCTGCCCACCCGTCGCGCGATCACCGCGGGGACGCTGCTGCAATACAACGGGATGCTCATTGGAAACTACGAATTGTTTCGCACGCGCGCCGAACAGATCGAAGCCGAGCACAAGTCCATCGCGATGCTGCGCGATTACTGGACGACGCGGGCCGAACTGGAGCGCGCCGTGGGCGGCAATCTCCGCGCCCGCAAAGGAAACTCCGCAGCCAAGTAACTCAACCGAACCACCACTGTGATTACCCGACGCGACCTCATCACCGGAGCCGCCGCCATTGCCGGAGCCGCCGCGCTTCCGCGCGCCGCCAGCGCGCAGGAACCACAACCCATTCACCCGAGCGCCAAGCCAAAACCCGCCGACGGCGCACCCGAGCCGGCGGTATGGACGCGCCCGCCGCACGCGGAGCCCGGCGAACCCGGCAAGCACTACAAGCCTACGGTCACACTCAACGGCACGACGCTGCCGTGGAAACTTGTCGATGGCGTAAAGGTGTTTCATCTCATCGCCGAGGAGGTGCGCGACCACGAGTTCGCGGAGGGCCTCAAGGCGCATTGCTGGGGCTACAACGGCCAGGTTCACGGCCCGACCATCGAGGTCGTCGAAGGCGACCGCGTTCGCATTTACGTCACCAACAAACTGCCCGCTGCGACTACGGTGCATTGGCATGGAATTGTGCTGCCATGCGGGATGGATGGCGTCGGCGGCCTGACCCAGCGCGCCATTCCGCCGGGTGAAACTTTCAAATACGAGTTCACCCTCTGGCAGCACGGCACCTTCATGTATCACGCGCATCACGACGAAATGACGCAGATGGCACTCGGCCTTCTCGGCGTCATCGTCATTCATCCGCGCGAGCCGAAAGGGCCGCCGCCTGATCGCGATTTCGTCTATATGCTGAGCGAGTGGAAAATCGTCCCCGGCACGATGCGGCCCGACCCGAACGAGATGGTCGAGTTCAACGTGCTCACGCTCAACGGCAGAATCTACCCCGGCACCGCGCCGATGGTCGTGAAGACTGGCGACCGCGTACGCATCCGCATCGGGAACCTCTCCGCGATGGATCATCACCCCATCCATTTTCACGGCCACCATTGGTGGGTGATGGGGACGGATGGCGGCGTGATCCCGGAAAGCGCGCGCTGGCCGGAAACGACGGTGCTCGTGCCCGTCGGCAGCACGCGCACCGTCGAATTCATCGCCAACAATCCGGGCGATTGGGCGTTCCACTGCCACATGACGCACCACGTTATGAATCAAATGGGACATAACCTTCCGAACCTGATCGGCGTGAACACCGAGGGCTTCGACAAGCGCGCGAAGAAGGCCGTCCCCGGCTACATGACGATGGGAGAAAACGGCATGGCCGACATGGGCGAGATGGGGATGAAAGTCCCGCGCAACAGCCTGCCGATGATCGGGGCAAAAGGGCCGCACGACTACATCACGATGGGCGGCATGTACACGAACATCAAAGTCCGTGACCATCTCGACAGCTACGACCAAGACCCCGGCTGGTATGAAATGCCCGCCGGCACGCTCGCCGAAACCGCGAGCCCGGATGAGATGAAGCGCGACTTGGGATTCGTCCCCGACGCAACGCCAAAAGGGGCCGCTCCCGCGAAGCATCAACACGGCTAAATCAGGCAGCCGTGTCGCGCCACAAATCCAATCCCGCTGCCGTCCCGCAGCCGACCCACTCGAACGCCAAGCTCGTCACGCTCGCGCTGATCGCGGGCGCGGTCGGGGCGGGAGTGACATGGATGCTGCTACCCGCGCAGCACGGCGAGGCTCCTCCAGTCGCGCCCTCCGCAGTGGCCGCCGATATTCCGCCCAGCGTGGCGAATCTCCCCCCGCCGCAGGCCGCGCTTTTGCTCGGCCACTGGCACTACGACCGCCAGAGTTGGGCTGCCGCTGTCGAACAATACGAGACGGCGCTTCGGCTCGGAATCGACAATCCCGATGTCCGCACGGACCTCGGTAACTGCTTCCGCTTTCTCGGCCAGCCCGAAAAAGCGCGCGAGCAGTACGAGCGTTCCCAGCGCCAGAATCCACAGCACGAAAACAGCCTTTTCAATCTTGCTGCGCTGCACGCCCAAGTGCTCCACGACAACCCGAAAGCCCGAGAACTCCTCAACGAATACCTGCGCCGTTTTCCTGCCAGCGACGGTGCGGCGCGAGCACGTCAGCTTCTCGCCGAGACGGGCGATGGCAAACTATCGCCCGACACGGAACGCCTCCTCCGCGAGTTGGCGACCGAGGGTAATGCACCGGCAAAATAAAGTGTATCGGGGCCTTGGTCGCTTGGGAATCCGCTGTGGGCGGAACGGTCGCGATTCGCGACGATTCGTTGCCGTGAGTCGTGTGCGCGCCGATTTTCTGAGGGATACGCCGGGCGGCATCGTTTAGAAGAGATATATGGACGACCGTAACCTTGACCACTTGCTCGCGCAGCGTCGCGACGCACCGCTGCCCGCAGTCCCCACGAGTTTTCAGCAAGACGTTTGGCGTGAAATCCGCCAGCGCAAAGCCGCGTCTGGCGAACCGCGCGGCGCTTGGTTCGGCTGGCTTTTGGAGCCGCTTTTCAAACCCGCGATGGCTTTTGCCGCGATGGCGCTCGCCCTCGTCATGGGCGTGGGATTGGGCAGGACGGCGTTGGCTGATTCTCGAAACACGCAAACGCGGGTCGCGCTCGATCTCCAGGTTTTCGGCAGTTCGTCGCCCGCCCTACCGGCGACTCTCATGGGCTACACGAAATGAAGGGCGCGGCTCGCGTCTTGATTTTGCTGGGACTGGTCGCGGCTATCGCTTGCGCCGCTTGCTGGTTCACGGCCCGGTATCTCAATCGGACTCACGCCGAGAAAGGCGACGCGCACGCTTGGATTCACACTCAGCTTGGCATCACCGAGAAGCAGGAAAAGGCGCTTGAGCCGGTCGAGCAGCGCTATACTGAGCAGAAAAAGCACTACGGCGAGATGCTGCGGATCGCGAACGCTGAACTGGGTAAAGCGATTATCGAAGATCGCAGTGAATCCGAGCGCGTGAAGGCGGCCGTAGCGCGGATTCATGAGGCGCAGGGCGAGCTGCAAAACGCCACTTTGCAGCATATCTTCGACATGAAATCGGTGCTGACTCCGCCGCAATACGAGAAGCTGCTTCAATCGACCGCAGACGCCCTGAGCACTGCCGAGCATGGACGATGAGCGGCGCGGCGGAACCAGATCCCGACCTCGCGCT
>JAYWEB010000446.1:0-6861 GCA_043779575.1 Chthoniobacter sp.
GACGCCGTGAGCATGAGGCGGCAGTCGCGGGCGATGGGTCCGTGGGTGGCCATGTAAGTGACGACCATTTCGTCAATGTGGACCTCAAGCTGGTCAATCTGCTCGTCCCCGGCCTCGACGGTGTCGCACAGTTTGTCGTCGCGCTCCACGAGGGCGCGCATGGCGAGGGAGAGGTTGCGTTCGGTGAGGCCCGACATGAGGAGCAGTTGCTCGCGGATGTCGGTTAGGTGTTGTTCCCAGAATTGGCTCATGGTTTTAATCTTAATCCTAATCCTAATCTGACTTGGCTCTTAATCCGTTGGGGTGGGGATTAAGAGTGTAAAAGTAAGATTAAGCACGGAAGTTAGCCGAAGCGGCCGGTGATGTAGTCCTCCGTCTGCTGGTGCGATGGGTTGGTGAAAATCTTCTCGGTCTTGGAGAACTCGATGAGCCGGCCGAGGTAGAAGAACGCGGTCTGATCCGAGCAGCGCCCGGCCTGCTGCATGTTGTGGGTCACGATGACGATGGTGTAGTTGAGCTTCAACTGCTGGATCAGCTCCTCGACCTTCGCGGTGGCGATGGGGTCGAGCGCGGAGCACGGCTCGTCCATGAGGATGATGCTGGGCTCGACGGCGATGGCGCGGGCGATGCAGAGGCGCTGCTGCTGGCCGCCGGAAAGGCCGAGGCCGCTGGTGTCGAGGCGGTCTTTCACCTCGTCCCAGAGCGCGGCGCGGCGCAGGCTTTTCTCCACCACCTCGTCGAGCTTCCGGCGGTCGTTCACGCCCTGGATTTGCAGGCCGTAGGCGACGTTCTCATAGATGGATTTCGGGAAAGGATTCGATTTTTGGAAGACCATGCCGACCTGCCGGCGGAGCGCGATCACATCCACGTCCGGGTGATGAATATCCACGCCGTGAATTTTGATCTGCCCGCCGCCGATGCGGGCGATGTCGATGAGATCGTTCATGCGGTTGAAGCAGCGGAGCAGCGTCGATTTTCCGCAGCCCGACGGGCCGATGAGGGCGGTGACCCGGTTCGCGGGAACGCTGATGCTCACGTCATGCAGCGCCTGCGCCTGGCCGTAGTAGAAGTCGAGGTTTTCGACCTCGATCATCGCCGGCTCGGCGGAGGCGGGATCGGCGGTGGTGCCCGGCATCGGGTGAGTGTCGTTCGTCTTCATGCGAGAATTGGGAGCGGAGGCGGTCATGGCAAGGGTGGCCATCACCAGCGGTAACGGGCGCGCATTTTGATCCGCAGCAAAATGGAGGCAAGCGCGATGCCCATGACGATGACGAGAAAGACGAACGCCGATCCGTATTGCACGCGCTCGGTGTATTCGTTCTGCGGGATTTTCGAGCTGACCACGTAGATGTGATACGGCAGCGCCATGACGCCCTGAAAAAGCATGTCGAGCGGGCGGTCCACGTCCCACGGCATCTTGTCGCGCACCACGTAGGCGGCGGTGAACATGATCGGCGCGGTCTCGCCGGCCACGCGGGCGATGCCGAGGATGGACGAGGTCAGCATGCCGGGCAGCGCGTAAGGCAGGACATTGGTGCGGATGGACTGCCACTTAGTCGCGCCGAGCGCGAGTGAGCCTTCGCGAAAGCCCATCGGCACTGCTTTCAGCGACTCCTCGCTCGCGGTGATGACGACCGGCAGAGCCATGAAGGCAAGGGTGAACCAGCCGGAGAGCAGGCACACGTTCCAGCCGGAAAAATTCAGGAAGTAGCCGAAGCCCACGGGCAGGCTCGGCGCGGCGGGGTTGTCGAAGTTTTGCAGCAGCGGCATGAAGACCACGAAGAGGCCGACGCCGAAGAGGCCGAAGACGATGGAAGGCACGCCCGCGAGGTTGAGGATGGCGAGCCGGAGGAAATGCACGAACCGCCCCTGGGTGCTGTATTCGTTCAGGTAGATGGCGCTGCTGATGCCGATGAAGAGCGCGATGAACATCGAGCCCACGACGAGCAGCACGGTGCCGACGATGCACGGCCAGATGCCACCCGAGCTATACGCGTAGCTCTCGGCGGCGATGTCCTGGAGGCCGTTCGTTTCCTTGAACTGCCGGAATTCTTTGTCGCCCATCTTCATCTTCACGCCCTCGTGCTCGAAGACGAAAAGCGTCTCCGGCGCCTGGGTTAGAAACGGGACATTGATGAAGGGCGCCTTGGTTTGAAACACCGTGCCGCCGCCCTTGAAGATGATGGTGCCAAAGATGCAGATGGCGCAGAGCAGGATGAAATACGTGGCCGCCCGGAAGACGCCGAAAGCCACGCGCTCGACGGTGCGCGACGAGGATTTCTGAACCGTGAAGGGATGGGCGGGAGCGTGCATGGCGACTTAGCCAATCGAGATGCGGTAGCGACGCACGAGGATTTGCGCCACGTAGTTAATCCCAAGCGAGAGGAGGAAAAGCATGATGCCCACCATGAAGAGCGCTCGGTAGTGGATGCTGCCGGTGACGACCTCGCCCATCTCCTGCGCGATGATCCCGGTCATCGTGTGGACGGGCTGGAAAAACGCGCCGAGTCCTTCGGTGAAATTTGGGATGGCGATGCGGTTGCCCGCGCAGAGCAGCACCACCATCGTCTCGCCGATGACACGCCCGAAGCCGAGCAGGATGGCGGAGATGATGCCGGAGAGCGACGCGGGCACGAGGATGCGGGCGATGGTCTGAAAGCGATTGGCCCCGAGCGCGTAGGACGCCTCCTTGAAGTGCTTGGGCACGTTGTTCAGCGCGTCTTCGGCGAGGGAAAAAATCGTCGGCACAGCCATGAGCGCGAGCAGGCAGCCGGCGGTCAGCGAGTTCAGCCGCTCGCTCATGGGGAAGCCGGGGAACCAGCTCAGCCACGACACTTGCGACAGCACCCGCAGCGCGGTGCCGAGCACGGCGATGCCGAAAAAACCGAGCACCACGGAAGGGATCGCCGAGATGAATTCGATGCAGGGCTTGATGAAATTCTTCTCCCGCAGCGTCGCGATTTCGCTCACGTAAATCGCCGCCGAAATGCCCAGCGGCACGGCGATGGCGAGCGCGATGAGCGACACCAGCAGCGAGCCGACGAAGAGCGGGACGATGCCATACCAGTCCTGCCAGAAACTCGCTGTCAGCCACTCGCGGCCAAAGAGGAAGGAGGTCAGCGAGCGGGAAAGCGGGATCGGCTCGTCATACTTCCATGCCTGCATCTGGCGCTCGGTTTCGGGGATGGCCGCGAGCCACCCCAGCGCCTCGTTTTTCACGGTGTCGATCTGCTTTTGCAACTTCGCTTCGGGCATCGGCGGTGCGGCGGCGAGCGCAGCGTGGAGTTTTTCCGTGAACTGTTTGTTCGCCGCCAGGTAAGCGGGGAATGTTCCCTTGAGCGTCGCCGTCTCCTTCGCGAAATCCACCGGCGTCACGGTGATCTTGTCCGCCTCCGCCTTTTTCCCCGCGCCGAGCAGCATGGCCTTTTGCTCAAGCAGGTCGCGATTGACCTGCTCCTTCTGCTTGATCGCCGTCGCGGCTTCCGTGAGGTCGGAGAGCACACCCCGCACGTCTTCGACCGAGTCGCCAAACGCCGTCGCAAACGCATCGAACGGCGCGAGCGCCACATTCACCTCGTCCACGGTTTTGCCCGCCGCCGTCAGCCGGTTGAACTGCGCGAGGCGCGACTCGTTGAGCGCGCGATTGAGCGCTGTGTGCTCATCGACCTGGCGGCGGATGAAATCCACATACTCCAGACCCGCCAGCCGGTAGATGCGCAGGTTCTGCATGTTCTGCCCGAAAAAGCCCGCGCCCTCGCGGAAGAGGAAGATCGTGATCAGCGCGAGCACCACGATCGCGACCACGGCATTGCCGTTGAAGAAATACTTGATGAGCTCATCCGGCGTGAGTCCGAGGATGCGGAAGCGATTCCGATTCAGCAGCGCCTCGCCGATCGCACGCGCGGAGCCTGCAGGCTGGGATGGGGCGGGTTTCATGGACGCATGGAAGCGGATCTGGCGCGGCTTGGGAAACAAAAGTACCCGCTGAACCACCGCGTTCAGGGGACTCTCGGAAGTCTGACCGCGGTAAGTTAATTGACCGGCACAAAGCCGACCTTGCGAACGATGGCCTGGCCTTCATCGCTGAGCGTGAAGTCGGTAAACTTCTTCGCCTCACCGGCGGGCTCGTCGTTGGTGAAATAGAAGGTCGGACGCGCGTAAGCCCAGGCCTTGTTGCGCACCGTCTCTTCGGTCAGCTCAATGCCTTCGACTTTCAGCACCTTGATCCCCGCCGCCTTGGCGTAAGCGAGTCCCACATAACCAATGCCATGCGGATTCTTCGCCACCTCGGCGGCGATCTGCTCGTTGCCGGCCATCTTCTGCGAGCTGGGCGCGTAGTCGCGCTTCTTCATCGCGAGTTCCTTCCAGTCCGAATAGGTTCCCGAGGAGGTGTTGCGCGTGTAGATGGAAATCTTGCCCGCCGCGCCGCCGACGGCGCTCCAATCGGTCACGTCACCGGTGAAGATCTTCTCGACCTGCTGCTTCGTCAGGTTGGTTAGCGTGCTCTTCTCGTTCACGATCACCGCGATGCCATCGTAAGCCACAATGGTCGGTGTGAGCTTCACACCTTTGGCCTGCGCCGTGGATTCCTCCGTCGGCTTGGCGTGGCGGCTGGACATCCCGATGTCGGCGGTGCCGTCGATGATCGCCGCCAGGCCGGTGGTTGAGCCTTCGGCCGCGATCTCGAAACTGGTGTCGGGACTCTTCGCCTGGTAAGCCTCTTTAAGTTCCGGCACGAGCTTTGCGCCGAGGGTGTCGGAGCCTTTGATGACAAGCTTCCCGGCGCACGCCGACGAAACGGCGAGGACGAGAGCGGCGGGGATGCTGAGGAGTTGGATGATTTTCATGATGGTAATGTTAGATGAATGGCGTGGACCCGCCTGCAAAGTCACACCGGATCGTGGCGAAACGATGATGTTATGGAAACGAATGTGTGAACTTGACTGACTAACCCACCAAAATTGCCAAAAAGGCCCGCTGGCCCACAGCGGCCAGCGGGCCTTTCACAGGAACCAGGAAACTATTTCACCGTCACGAAACCAGCCTGGCTGACGATCGCCGAGCCTTTCGCACTGAGCGTGAAGTCCACGAATGCCTTGGCCTCACCGGCCGGATCGCCATTCGTGTAGAAGAATGTTGGGCGCTGATACGCATAAGTCTTGGCGCGCACCGTGGCCTGGCTCGGAGCCACGCCGTCCACCGGCACGACTTTGCAGCCGGGAGCCTTCATGTAAGCCATACCCACGTAGCCGATACCGCTCTTGTTCTTGCCCACTTCCGCCGCGATCTGCTCGTTGCCCGCCATCTTCTGCGAGCTGCCAGCGTAGTCGCGCTTGTTCATCGCCAGCTCCTTGAAATCGGAATATGTGCCGGAGGAGGTGTTGCGCGTGTAGATCGAAATCTTGCCCGGCTTGCCACCAACGGCACTCCAGTCGGTGATGTCGCCAGTGAAGATTTTCTCGACCTGCTGCTTGGTCAGGCTCTTCACGGGGTTGTCCGTGTTCACGATGACTGCGATGCCGTCGAAGGCGACGACCGTGGGCTTCAGGTTCACACCCTTCGCGCTGGCGGCCGACATTTCGGTGCTCTTCGCGCGGCGGCTGGACATGCCGATATGCGCGTTGCCATCGATGATCGCGGTCAGGCCCGTAGTCGAGCCTTCGGCGGCGATCTGGAAGGTGGTGCCGGGGTTCGCCGCCTTGAACGCCTCCGCAAGCTGCGGGACGAGTTTCGCCCCGAGAGTGTCGGAACCTTTGATGACAAGCTGCCCGGCCTGAGCCACGGAAGCGGTGAGAGCGCAGAGCGCGGTGATGGTGATGAGTTGTTGGAGTTTCATGTTGGTTGAAAAGGAGGTTGGTTTTCCCAGGAAGGACCGGCGCCCGGAAAGGCACCGGCCCCCACCTAAGAAAAAGGGTTAGAATTTCACGTTCACGTCGAACTGGACAACGTTGCTCGCGTTGTCCTGGGCGACGCCCGAGGAGCCCGTGGCCCGTCCGCCGGAGAGATTCCGGTCGAGGTTCCACGCCATCATGCCGGTGAGGTTCACGACGACCACATCGGCGAGCTGATACGCGAGGCCGAGCTTGAAGCCGCGGGTGTTCAGCTCGCCGAGCGCGAAGTCCGAGTCATTCAGATTCGGATCCACCGCAGCGATGCCGCTCTCGCGGTAGTTAAAGTTGAGCGACCAGTCGCCCTTCTTCTTCGTTTCGCCGAGCTGCACACCCGCGAGCCAGGCGATGCCGTCCCGCGTTTTGTAGCCGCGATACGCATCCGTGCCGGGCCGTCCGGTGCGGAGCTGGTAGATGTCGTTGAAGCGACCCTCGCCGTCGAGGTTGTAGGCGAAATCCCAATAGACCTTGGTCTTCAGACTGCCGATCTTGAACGAGATGTCGCCGGGCGCGGTGAGGATGCTGAGCTTCCGCGTTTCGCCGGTGATCGCGGGGAGCGTCACCGTGTTGGTCGTCGTCACGCCCACGCCGTCCACGTCCCGCTGGGTCTGTCCATTGGCCGGCCCGGTGGCCGCGAGACCGAGACTCGCCGCCTGCGCTTTCGCCTGCGCGGCGGTCAGGTTCACGGTCGCCCCTTTCCGGACCTGATCCGTCGTCACAGTGCGCGTGGTGGCGCCGGAGGAGGAGCCGTTCTGGACCGTGGTGGTCGTCGGCGAACTGACCTGCGCCGCCGTGACGGTGAACGGCTGCACCGTGCCGCCGCTAATGTTGCCGGCGGCGTCATAGTTCACCACGAGCCGGTTGCGCTCCGTCGTCGTGGTCTGGGTGGTCGTCGTGGAAAGGACATTGTTCGCGTCGGAGAAGGCGTTCTCATTGCGCAGGCCCACGAGGTGCGACGCGGTGAACGTCATGT
>JAYWEB010000447.1:0-6845 GCA_043779575.1 Chthoniobacter sp.
AGGCACGAAATGGAGAGGCAGCGGCAGCGATGGCAGACATTTTTTCGTGTCCTTTCGTGTCTTTCGTGGACTCCCTCACAGCCGCGCGATGCGCACGCCGGACGCTTCCTTTTTCCGCAGCGAAAGATGATAGCCGCGCACCTTGATGTCGATGGGATCGCCCATCGGTGCAAAGCGCACGACCTCGCACTCCGCGCCGACTGTGAGCCCCATTTCGAGCAGTCGCTGCCGATGTTCCGGCGGCAGCTCGAAGCCCAGCACGCGCGCCTTTTCTCCGATCTTCAGCGCGCTCAAAACATCGCCCGCCTCCGCCGTCATGCCGCGATCCTCTCGACCCGCACATGCTCCCCGAGATCGCGCCCGATGGCCACGCGCATGCCGAAAAGCGAGCAGATGATCGCCGCGCCGTCCGACACTTTCCGCACCTCCGCGCGGTCGTAAAAGCCGAGTTCGCGCAGCCGCACGCACTCCGGGCAGTCCGGGCAGATCGACAGCACGCGCAACCGCTCGCCGACTTTCGCGCGGGCGAGGGTGAGGATGGCTTTGGAAGATTTGGCCGGCATTTTGCAGAGGCGCGGGAAAGTAGCAGCGCGTGAGATTCTGTCGCAACAAACTTCTGTGGTTCTGCGGCAGATGAATTTGCGGTGCGCGTTGGTCCCCGGCACGCCATCCCGCGACCCCACTCGAACCACGCCCGTGACTACGGACTTTAGGGCCTCGGTGCTTCCACCGGCAAAGGCGCGGGAGTCGGCGCAACAGGCACGGGAGCAACGATCGGATCGAGGTTCGGCGTCGGGAGCGGGGCCGATGGCACCGGCAAGTCTTGCGTGCTGTAGTAAACCGGGGTCGCCGCCTTGTTGGTCGGGACGATCGACGTCACGGCAGTCTGCAAGGGAGTCTTGCGGTTGGGCACCACCAAGCGCGGCGGCTTGGCACCCCACGCCGCGATGTCGGTGGTCGCGATGCGGAACGCCTCGGTGCGGAAATTCGACGAGTTATTCTGCTGCCCGAATCCGAGATCCTGCCAGTAAACCGGCATATAGCGGTAATTCACCGTGAAGCCTCTGGCGTAGTAGCGCTGCGTCGGGCGGTAGTAGAGCGGCTCGATATACCGGCGGTCGCCGCCGCCGGAATCACTCCGCCGATAAGTGCGGTCCTCGCCTCCGTACCAAGGACGAAACTGCCCGTAGCCGGGATCATCGTCATACGCGGACGCGACCATCGGAAGACCGAAAACGAGAGCGGAGCCCATGGCGAGGAGAGCGGATTTGTTCATAAAGTATGAGGATTTAGCGCCTTCCTTGCCACGGCTCGAGGCGAACGTCCAGCAATTCGTTTTATCACCCTCCGAGATACGCGGCGCGGACTTCCGCATTTTCCCGCAGTGCGGCGCTTTGGTCTTCGAGGATGATCCGGCCCGTCTCCAGCACATAGCCGTAGTGCGAAACCTCCAGCGCCAGATTGGCGTTTTGCTCCACGAGCAGGATCGTCAGCCCCAGTTCGCGATTGATTTCCACGATCTTTTCAAAAATCGTCTTCACGAGCAGCGGCGCGATGCCGAGGGACGGCTCGTCGAGCATCAGGCACTTCGGCTGGCTCATAAGCGCGCGACCGATCGCCAGCATCTGCTGCTCCCCTCCGCTCAAGGTCCCGGCGGTCTGCTGCGCGCGCTCTTTCAGCCGCGGAAAAATCCCAAAGATATACGCCAGATCCTTCGCGATGCCCGGCTTGTCGTGCCGCAGATACGCGCCCATTTGGAGGTTTTCCATCACCGTCAGGTTGGCGAAAACCATCCGCCCCTCCGGTGCCTGCGCCAGCCCGCGCGCCACGATCCGGTGCGGCGGTTGGTTCGTGATCTCCTCGCCCGCAAAGGTGATCGAACCCGACTTCGCCGGCACGATCCCCGAGATCGTCCGCAGGGTCGTCGTCTTCCCCGCGCCATTCGCGCCGATCAGCGTGACGATGCTCCCCTGCGCCACTTTCAGCGAAATGCCATGCAGTGCGCCGATCGAGCCGTAGTTCACCACGAGGTCTTTGATTTCGAGCATGCCGCAGTAAAACCACGCGCCCGAAAAAATGAAAGCCCGTCTCTTCGCGCCGCCCTAGCGGCGGAACAGCCAGCCGACCAGCGTGAGCACCAGACTCACGACTACGCACGTCACGATCGGGAAGTAGAAAGTCGCATTCTTTCCCCCCACAAAGACATCGCCCGGCAGCCGCCCGAGCCAGCCCCAGCCGCCCGTTTTCCACAGAATCCCACCCACCACCGTGAGCACGAGGCCGAAGAGAAAAAGCGCTTTGCCGAGATCCTGCACGGCCCACTCAAAATCGGCTCCAAGTCGGTGGCAACCCCTCGCTGACGCCAGCGGCCATTGACTCCCGAAGCGTCAGCCGCGAGGCTCGGCGCGTTTCGTCCAGGACTTCTCCGCCACTTGTCGGCGGGAAACAGGTCGCTGCCACCGTGAGGCGCTCGAAATCCGATTTCGCTGCATGGACACTCCACTCAATACCAAACACATCGCCTTCCTCGGCGACTATGTGCCGCGGCGGTGCGGCATCGCCACTTTCACGGCCGACATTTGCGAGGCCATCGCCGCGGAGTTTCCCGAGGCGCAGTGCATCGTCGGGTCGGTGAATGACCGGGCCGAGGGCTACAACTACCCGGCGCGGGTGCGCTTCGAGATCGCGGAGCAGGAACTCGATTCCTACCGGCGCGCGGCCGAGTTTCTCAACCTGAACAACGTCGAGGTCGTCTCAGTGCAGCATGAGTTTGGCATCTATGGCGGCGCCGCAGGGACCCATCTGCTGGAGTTTCTGCGCGAAGTGCGGATGCCCGTGGTCACGACCCTGCACACGGTGTTGCGCGAGCCGAACGACGACCAGCGCGGCGTGATGCAGCAACTCGACGCGCTTTCCCATCGCTTCATCGTGATGGCGGAGCGCGGGCGCACGCTGCTGGAGACCGTCTATGGAGTGGCACCGGAGAAAATCGACCTCATCCCGCATGGCGTGATCGACATGCCGTTCATGGACTCCAACTTCTACAAGGATCTGTTTCGCGTCGAAGGCCAGACCGTGCTCCTGACCTTCGGCCTGCTGTCACCGAACAAAGGCATCGAATACGTCATCGACGCGCTGCCGGCGATCCTCGGGCAGCATCCCAACGTCGTCTATATCGTCCTCGGAGCCACCCATCCGCACCTGCTCGCGCGGGAGGGCGAGGCTTATCGGGAAAAGCTGGAGCGCCTGGCCAGGGAGCGCGGGGTCGCGGACAAAGTGATCTTCGACAACCGCTTTGTTACCTTGGAACAGTTAAAGGAATTCATCGGCGCAGCGGACATCTATCTTACTCCCTACCTCAATGAGGCGCAGATCACTTCCGGCACGCTGGCTTACACCTTTGGCGCAGGCAAGGCTCTCATCTCGACACCTTACTGGCATGCCCAGGAACTGCTCGCCGAGGAGCGCGGCATCCTCGTGCCCTTTGCCGATGCCGCGGCCATCGCGGATGGCGTGAACCATTTTCTCTCGAATCCCACACTCATGACCGCGATGCGCAAGCGGGCCTGGAAAGCTGGTCGGGAGATGATCTGGCCGGTCGTGGCGCGGCGTTACATGGAGAGTTTTGAAAAGGCGCGCGCCAGCCTCAGCGTGCCGTCGGCGGAGACGGCGGCCGCGCGCAAAGTGGAGAACGAACACTACCCGCTGCCCCCGCTGAAGCTCGACCACCTCTTTAAGATGAGCGATCACACCGGCATCTTTCAGCACGCGATTTATAACGTGCCGAACTACCACGAGGCTTATTGCACGGACGACAACGCCCGCGCCTTTATCTTCACCGTGCTGATGCAGGAAATCGGCGGGCCGCAGCCGGAGCTGGAGCGGCTGGCGAGCACTTACCTCGCGTTTCTGTGGTATGCCTTCGACGCCAATACCTGCCGCTTCCGCAACTTCATGAGCCATGAGCGGAAGTGGCTAGAACTGCATGGCTCCGAGGACAGCCACGCACGGGCCATGTGGGCAGTCGGGACGGCGCTCGGGCGCTCGAATAACGAAGGGCACCGCCATCTCTGCGGACTGCTCTTTCAGCGCGGCCTCGCTCCGGTCGAGCGCTTCAGTTCACCGCGCGCGTGGGCCTTTGCCATCATCGCCATCCACGAATACCTCCGAACCTTCTCCGGCGACCGCGTCGTCGCCCAGACGCGCGATGTGCTGACCCACAAACTCGCCGATTTGTACCGCGCGAACTCCGCGCCCGACTGGCCTTGGTTCGAGCGCATCGCCACCTACGACAATGCCAAACTTTCCCACGCCATGATCCTCAGCGGACACTGGACCTCGCAGCCCGAGATCCGCGAGATCGGCCTCACCTCCCTGCGCTGGCTGTTGAAAGCGCAGACCGCCGAGGGTGGCCACTTCGCGCCCATCGGCTGTCACGGCTTCTGGACGCGCGGCGCGGCGCGGGCGCGCTTCGATCAGCAGCCGCTGGAGGCCCACGCCATGGTCTCCGCGTGCCTCGAAGCCTATGCCGTGACGCGCGATGAGTTCTGGCACAAGGCGGCGCGGCGTTGCTTCGAGTGGTTCCTCGGCCGCAACGATCTCGGCCAGCCGCTTTACGACCCCACCACCGGCGGCTGCCGCGACGCCCTCCTGCAGGATCACCTCAACCAAAACCAGGGTGCCGAATCGAGCCTCGCCTTCTACCTGTCTTTCGCCGAAATCACCCGCGCCGAGGGCGCGCAAATCACCATCGCCACCTCCTGCGCCGCGTAGCTCCGGCCCCGAGATGCAGCTTTTGGGGATATAAAAATCCGGCAGCAGGGAAATTGAACTCAGCCAGAGCGACCGGCGCTTTTCTGGCGGTGCCGGGCGGAAACTCGGGGGAAAAACGATAAAATTCCTTTGACGAAACGAGTAAAATTATTTACTGGTGATTATGAAGAATTTCACAAGTTTTAAGATCAAGCTCGCGGTCGCCTCGGTCCTCGCTTTGATCGCTACCAAATACGCCAAAGCTGATTTGCTGGTTTGCGAAGATTTCAACTGCACCACGGGCGTAGCGTCCGGGTCTGCTCTCCATCGAGTGAAGCTCGAAGGACAGAGTGGCGGGTTCGGTATGACCGCCGGGTGGTGGCGAGTGGAGACGCCTTGGACATACATTTGCCAACGCCCTCCGGCGCTGCCCTTTTCGAGAGCCGCAGGGTAGAACTCGACACCGCTGCGGACCCACCGGCTGCGCTCACGGCCTGGCACCTGCCGAAACGGCTGCGGGACAGCAAAGGTGATGCGGCCGAGGCGGGCGTCGGTGCGCTCGAAAACCGCGGCAAAGAGCCCCCGTCAATCACCTCGTCGAGTCGCGCCAGTGGGTCACCCATCGCGTGTCATTCTTCCTGTCGCATGGCTTGGTCAAAAAGGCCGCTCTCATTGGGCTGAAGATCCTTAGCAGCCTGTTGAAATACGCACGGAGCTTGGGTGGATGGCGTTGCTCCGCGCGCTATGCGATCGCCACGCCGCAGGCCCATCTTTCAGCCGGAACCATGCAGTTGAATTCTTTCCTTAAACCCGAACGCCGCGCTTGGAGGCCAACGGCCTCACCCATGCCAGCCCAGGGCAACGCCCTGGGAAAGACACCCAACAACGCCCAAGCCCTGAAGGGGCGGGACAACATTGTGCGCCATCATTTGTGTCGCCCCTTCAGGGCTGGCTTGTTCTTTCACTCTTTCCCAGGGCGTTGCCCTGGGCTGGCATGGGTGAGGCCGTTGGCCTCCAAGCGCGGCGTTCGGGGTTATCCTAAATCCGGGAAAGGGAACCGCAGATGGCGCAGATTTCGCGGATGGGCAGGCACTTTAGGCAGTCGTCGCACGCACCCACTGGGTGGGTCTGTCCAGTGAGTGGCACATTCGCAAATTCTTCCATCCGCGTGATCTGCGTGATCTCCGGTTCTACCCATCGCCGTTTCCAGGCTAAAAAGTCGTCGTCGTGCGCTTTTCCCTCCTGCTCTTGCTCTTGGTCCCTCGACAGCGAGGAAAAGGGAGCAAGAGCAAGATGACTTTTAGACGCCCGCTTACAGAATCAGGTGCGTGTCGCAGTGGATGCCCGGCGGGACGGGGAGCGGGGTGTGGGTCGGGTTTTCGACGGTGACTTCGCCTTGGAAGATGGCTTCGGAGGTGAAGAGGACTTCCCCTTTCACGCGGAGGCTGCGGCAGCCTTTGAGCGAGGGGACGCCGCCGGCGAGGGCGGCTTCGAGTTGGTCCACGAGTTTGTAATGGCTGTCGAGTTCGACGTGGGGCGGGATTTCGCCCAGCTCGGGGGCGAGGGCGACGGTGCCGTCGGGGCGGATTTCGTAGGCGTCGCTGCGGAGGGTGAGGAGGTCGCTGGTGGTCTTCACGGGGGCGAAGCGGCGGCGCGGGACGGCGATGGCGCGGGCGTCGGGGAAGCACTCGATGGCGGCGCCCATGGCGGTTTCTAGCTGGAAGACTTTGGGGGAGTTTTTGGCGCGCGGATCGACGGTTTTTTGGTTGCGGATGAGCGGGAGCGGGAGCGAGCCGTGGGAGGCGGCGAGGGCGGCGCGCAGGCGGTCGAGGCGCAGCCAGAGGTTGTTGGTATTAAAGAAGCGGTGGCGGGCGATGTCCTGGAAGGCGGCGAGGTCGGACTCGGGGCACTGGGCGGATTCGCGGAGGAGAAACTGGGTGCCGCGCAAGGCGAGGTGGCCGCCTTTGCGGTCGGACGCGGTGCGCGCGGTGACCTCCATCGCGAAGGGCGCGCCGCTGTGCGCGAACCAGGTGAGCAGCGCGAGGTCGAGGGTGGCGCCGAGGTTGTCGCTGTTCGAGACGAAGACGTAGCGG
>JAYWEB010000448.1:0-6836 GCA_043779575.1 Chthoniobacter sp.
ATCGCGAAACGCGAGGACTGCCGCGGCCAGTTCGTGCTCACGATCGATCCCGACGACGCGAAGGATCACGACGACGCCGTCTCCGTCGAGCGCCTGGCAAACGGCTGGCGGCTCACCGTGCACATCGCCGATGTCGCGCACTACGTCCGCCCCGGCACCGCGCTCGATCGCGAGGCGCGTCGCCGCGCGAATTCCACGTATCTCGCCGACCGCTGCATCCCGATGCTGCCATTCCACCTCAGCGCGGATCTTTGTTCGCTGCGCGCGGGCGTCGCGCGGCTCGCGCAGTCGGCGTTCATCGATCTTACGCCGCAGGGAAAAATTCACCGCGTCCGCTTTGCGAAGACCATCATCCAAGTCCACGCGCGGCTCACGTACCGGCAGGCGATGACCATGATCCGTGGCGAGGAAGTCGCGGGTTTCTCGGGCGAGGTCGCCGCCGCCGTGCGCGATTCGTGGCAGCTCGCCTCGCTCATGCGCAGGCACCGCTTCGACGCCGGCTCGCTCGATCTCGATTTTCCCGAAATCAAAATTTGGCTCGACGCCGACGGCCGCGCCGAGCGCATCGAGCGCCTCGTCAACGACGAATCCCACCAGCTCGTCGAGGAATTCATGCTCGCCGCCAACGAAGCCGTCGCGAAAGAAATCAAGCACCGCGCGGTGCCGTGCATCTACCGCGTGCATGAAAAGCCCGATCCGGATCGGCTGAATGAATTCCGCCAGAACGCCGCCGCCGCGGGGCTGAAACTCGGCGACCTCACGCAGCGCAAGGAAGTCACGCGGATGCTCTCGCTGCTGCACGGGCGCGCCGACGAGTTCCGGTTGAAAATCGAATTTCTCAAGAGCCTCCGCCGCGCGACCTACAGCCCGGATCCGCTCGGCCACTACGGCCTGCACAAGGCGAACTACCTCCACTTCACCAGCCCCATCCGCCGCTACGCCGACCTCCTCGTCCACCGCGGCCTGGCCAGCGAAAAGATGGGCCCCATCGGCGACCTCAGCGAACTCGCCACGCACATCTCCACCACCGAGCGCACCTCCGCCGACGCGGAGAAAGACTCGACGATGCTCAAGAAAATGGAGTTTTTCCAAAGGCAGCTCGCCTCGAAAAAGCCGGACCATTTCCGCGCCCTCGTCGTGGATGTCCGTAGCTACGGCCTCTCCGTCGAGCTGCCCGATGTCCTCGTCACCGGCCTCATCCACGTCAGCGAGCTGCCCGACGACTTCTACGAGTTCGACTCCGTCCGCCTCCGTTTCATCGGGCGCAAAACCAAGCGCATCTACAAAACCGGCGACGCCCTCCAGGTCGTCGTCTCGCGCGTGGATGCGTATAAGCGGCAGATTGATTTCGTGCCCGTGAAGTTGCCGGGGGCACCGATCACATCATCGGGCGCGAGACCGGCGAAGTGACCCCGGGGCCGTGCCTCGCCTGCCCTTTCCGCCCCGCCGCGCGGCGGCGACGCAGCAGGAGCAGCGCTCCGGACCCGAGCAGCAGCGCGGCGGTGGTGGGTTCGGGGACGGTGGTGAGGGAGGCGGCGAAGGCGTCGTAGTCGCCGGCGTTCGCCGCGCCGAGCGTGCCGCTGGTGTAGCCGCTCACGCTCACGCTGCCATCGGGCGCCGCGGCCATGCCGGTGATGAGGTCATCACCGGTGGTGCTCCAGAAGGCGGTATTGAGCAGCGTCCCGGCGCTGTCGTATTGCGCCACAAACGCGTCGTTGCTCCCGGCATTGGTGTGGCCAGCAAAGGTCGGGCTGTTCGAGTAGCCGCCGATCCACACCCGGCCCGCCGCATCCAGTGCCAGCCCTTTGCTAAAGTCGGCACCCGTGCCGCCGAGCAGCCGCGTCCAGAGCACATTGCCGCTGCTGTCCAGCTTGATCAGGAAGGCATCGTTGCCCCCGCTATTCGTCTGCCCGCCGAGGGCCCCGTCGGTGTAACCGGTGAGATAGATATTGCCGCTCCCATCCACCTCCACATCGTAGGCGGTGTCGCTCCCGATCGAGCCCCACTGCTTGAGCAGCGTCCGGTTGCCGCTGGCATCGTAGCGGGCCACGAAGAGGTCGTTGCTGCCAAACGCGCTGGCAGCGGTATAACCCGCCAAATAGGCATTGCCCGCGCCGTCGAAGGCCGCCGCCCTACCGGAGTCCGACGAGATCGTGCCCACGACCCTCGTCCAGACCAGCGCCCCGCTGCTGTCGCGCTTGCTCAGAAAGGCGTCAGTCCCGCCGAACCCTGCCTGCCCATCGATCGTCCCTGTGGTCAGGCCCGCGGCGAGCAGATGGGTGGCATTGCCCGCCGCCGCAAAGGCGGCCTCGTTTTGATTGGAGCCAAAGCGGTTCGTCGTCTGGTAGGCTCCCGCGGTGCTGTAGCCCACGGCCAGCGCGTCGGTGCCCCCGAGCGCCGCCGCGCCATCCCAGATCTGCGAGGTCGTGGAGCCCACGGCGAAGACCGTGCTCCCGCCAACCACCGCCGCCGCAGAGCCGTAGTCGCCGAAGGCGCCCCCCGCGCTGCGCGCTCGTCCCGCGCACTCCGGTGGCGCTCAGCGGCGTGAGGAAGAGATCGTCGTTGCCCGCATTTGGCCCGCCCAAGGCTCCCTTCGTCTGGCCCGCCACCCACGTGGTCCCCGCACCATCCACCACCAACCCGAAGCCAAGATCAGCCGCCGAAGTCCCCCACTGGGTGAGCCAGCGCTGGGTGATCTGCCCGTGTGCGGGCGCGTGCAGGGCGGCGGAAAAGGCCAGCGCGAGGAGCGCGGTGTAGAGGTGGCAGCGGGTTGTGTTCATGGGCGGGAGACTGTGGCGTTTTTCTCGTCCAATTCCGGCGGGGGGACAAGGAGAAAGAGGTGCGCGAGGCGGCGGTTTCCGGGGAGCGCGCGCGTCTCGCGTGCTGGTTTTGGCGTCCTGCCAAAACGGACTTCCTTCGACGTGCCCACGGGAAGGCGTGTCCGATTCGCGATTCAGCAGCGTGTGGAAGTTCGCGATGGCGGGACGCCATCGCCAGCACGCGGGACGCGCGCGCTCCCCGGACTCCTCCGCGAAGCTCCCGCTTCGTCGGGCGCGGCGGCGAATCCGCGGACCGTCCCCTGGCGAGCGCGCCAAACGCCCGGTGGCTGTTTGAAAACACGCCGCCGTGCTGGGGGATCCAACTTGCGAACGTGGTTTTCGCCTCACGCCCAATTCCAACGCCCAGGCGTTTTCACACAGTCCCCGGTGCCAATCTCGTCCATCCCGTCAGGGTGCCGGCGCGTCCGGCGCGGCGACGCGGCGACTTGCTCCACCTGCGTGCGTAGCGCCGGCCAGTCGGGATCGTCGAGATCAAAGCCGGGATAACGATCCGAGAAATAGGCTTCGGCCAGCGCGGCGCACAATGGAGCCGCCGCTTCGGCGAGACCGGAAGAACGAGCCATCAAGGCTTGCAGCAGACGCTCGAGGTCGTGCGTTTTCTCGAGGATCCATCCGCACCGCAGGAGCTCCGCCTTCATGATTTTTTCGAGCGCCTCGGCGAGCTTGCTTCGGCAAACGATGAATCCAACCTCATCTTTCATGAGGTGCTGAATGGCGCTCACATCGATCGCCGCGATCCACAGCCAGTCGGCTGGGTTGTGGGAGTCAGTCTTGCGCGGCAAGGAGCCGACCCTCCGTTAGGATCGTGTCAAAAAAGTGATCGCCGATGGCCTTCTTCTCCGCCAGCCGCGCGGGCGCAATCGGGATCAGCGTGAACGACGGTTTGCCCATCACCGGACGCATCGCCAAGCGGAATTTCTGCGCCGCCGCGAGCTGCCGCTCCGCGCCTTCCGCCACGAGGCACAAATCCACGTCGCTGTCGGGCCGCGCGTCGCCGCGGGCGTGCGAGCCGAAGAGCCAGACCTCGCGCAACGGCAGCGCGCGATTCATCGCCTCAAGGCAAAGCGCCAGCGTTTCGCGCTGCGGCGCGAGGCTCGGCGGGAGATTTTCGAGGAGCAGTTTCACGCCGCGCAAGCTACGCCCGCCTCGCCCCGCGCGGCAAGAAGCCATCATTCCGCCAACCCATTCGTTCGCCGGGTCGTGGCGCAGTTTGAAAAACCGCGCCGAGATCATCGGATGAAAGTCAGATTCGCGATTTACCATTGCCCAGCCGCAGTGGGGGCGCAGTCTTCTTGTCCAGCCATGTTCCGCCCTTTCCTCCATCCCAGATCCACGGCGCCGGCGGCGCGACTCCGGGGCGCGGACCATGCCGGATTCACGCTCCTCGAACTCCTTTTCGTGATCGTCATCATCGCCGTCCTCGCCGCGCTGCTGCTCACGGTGTTCGGACGCGCGCAGGCGCAGGCCGATTCCACAGCCTGTCTGTCGAACCTCCGCCAGATCGGCACCGCCATCGCCGCGTATGCCAACGATCACGATGGCTACCTACCGGGGCCGTTGAGCCTGAAGCAGAGCGCGAATTTCGACGACACGACCCGCGGCTCGCTGGCCCGGTTGCTCGAAAAATATGCCGGCCAGTCCGCGGCCAGCCCCGGAGGTGGGCGGGAGTCGCCGATCTTCTTCTGTCCTGCCGCCCGGCGCCAAATGCCGAATCGCAAAACCCCCAGTTATCTCACCAGCTTCGTCCCCGTCCCAGGCTTCGGCCAGACCCCTTGGGGCGATCCCGCGCTCCATCAGGAACCAATCCCGAGGATCGCCTTGACCAACTTGGCCGAGGATCAAACCGGCGAGCATCCCCTCAGTCTCGTGGACCTGTGGGCCATCAAAGATGCCGATCAGGCGTACTTCCGCGAGATCAACGCCTGGACGGATTCGCTGGGGGACTTGCTGCCGACTCCAGCCCACGGAAATCACCGCAACGCGCTTTTCCACGACCTCCATGTAGATCGGGTCGAGATCATCCTCATCCGGATCGCGGTGACGCCACCGCCCGATGACAAAAAGGCGAAGACGCCTTGAGCCGGGTTTCGTTCTTCGGCGGCAGCCGCTGCTTTAGTTCGGGGCTGATCGCTGGTGCTTGCTCGATCCACGGCGCGGCGGTGTTCTTGGCGGTTCGGGTCAACCCGAACGCCGCGCTTGGAGGCCAACGGCCTCACCCATGCCAGCCCAGGGCAACGCTTTGGGAACGACATCCCAGAGCGAGCGAGCCCTGAAAGGGCGGGACAAAATCGTGCGCCCCATTTGGTGTCGCCCTTTCAGGGCTGGCTCGTTTTTTTACGCTTTCCCAGGGCGTTGCCCTGGGCTGGCTTATCGTCGCACCTTTGGTGCTGAAAAGCGGCGTTCAGGTTCAATGGGGCGGGCGTGCAGCGACGACACAAAAAAGGCCCGGCTGAATCAGCCGGGCCTTTTTCCAAATGTGCGGGTCGGGACTACGCGCCGGCGGCGACGCTGTCGGCTTTGCCGTGCTCGCTGACGACCTTCACGGCCTTGCCCACGAGGGTGGCCACGGTGTCGGCTCCGGCTGTCGTCGGAGTCAGGGTGATGGTGGCGGCTTTGCCGTCCTTGCCTTCCACGGTGAGCGTCTTGGTGGCGGCGTCAAAGGACTTGAGGGTGCCTTCGTTGGTTACTTTCTTGCCGCAGTTCGCGTAGGCGCTGCCGAGGCTGAGGGTGATGATGGCGGTGAGGGCGAGGAGTTTTTTCATGTTGTTGGTTTTTTGGGTTGCTCGGCGGCGCAACTGCCGCCAAGTCCCCGACGCTCCGACCTTCCCTCAGAGGCGGCAAGCTCATTTTTTTCCACCATCGCTCCGCCATGCCGCTCCGCCTCATCTTCTGCGCGCTGCTTTTCCTCAGCGCGCACTCCGCGCCCGCCCACCCCATCCCCGACATCCCGGTGCGCGGCTCCTTCAGCACCGGCGGCGCGGCCACCATTTCCGTGGAAGTCGATCCCCGCTGCTTCGACGCCGACCCGAATACGGCAGCCTCGCTGACCTTCGCGACCTTTCGCACCCTGCCCGCCGAGCGCCGGGCCGCACTCCGCCAGCAGGCCACCGCCCTCGTCACGCGCAGCGTCGATTTTTTCTTCGAGCCGGGCGGGCGCGTGCAGCCGGAGTTCGCGTTCGAGTTCACCGGCCACGGCCGCGCCGCGCTGGCGAAAGACGATGACGTGGTCGTCCTGACGGGCACATGGCCGACCACCATCGCCACCGGGCTCACCGGCTGGAAAATCCGCGCGAACCCCGGGCCGGGGCTCGCCGTCGTTTTCCAGAACATCATCGACAACCGCGCGCACCCGCGGCTCGCCGTGCTCTTCCCCGGCGAGACCAGTTTCACCCTCGACCTCACCGCGCTCTCCGGCCACACACCCGCCGCGCCCACCGCCGGAGCCATCGCCGCCAGCGGCACCGCGCGCGACTCGTGGAGCACGCTCGTCACGTATTTGCGCGAAGGCTTTGTCCACGTCCTGCCGCTCGGGCTCGACCACATCCTGTTTGTCCTCGGCCTCTTTCTCCTCAGCCGCACCTGGCGTCCGCTGCTGCTCCAGGTCACCACCTTCACGCTCGCGCACTCCGTCACGCTGGCGCTCGCCACGCTCGGCTGGGTCCACGTGCGCGGCTCCATCGTCGAGCCGATCATCGCGCTGAGCATCGCCGCCGTCGCTTTGGAAAACATCTTCCATCCCCGCTACACACCGTGGCGGCTGCTTGTCGTCTTCACTTTCGGGCTCGTCCACGGGCTGGGTTTTGCCAGCGCTTTGCAAGACCTCGATCTCCCCACCAGCTCGCTCGCCGTGGGCCTCGTCGGCTTCAACCTCGGCGTGGAAGGCGCGCAACTCGCCGTCATCGCGCTCGCCTTTTTCGCCACCTCCTGGCTGCGCGATGCCGCGCGCTACCGCCGCTGCATCGTCATCCCCGGCTCCGCGCTCATCGCCCTCACCGG
>JAYWEB010000449.1:0-6826 GCA_043779575.1 Chthoniobacter sp.
CCTCGGCGCGACCATCGACCTCGGCCCCACCGGCCTGCGCCCCGACCAGGCGCTGTTCAATGAAACGCAATCCCGCATCGTCCTCAGCGTCGCCGCCACCAATGCCAGCGCCGTCCTCATGCTCCTCGACCTCCGCGGCCTCCCCGCGCGCCGCCTCGGCACCGTCGGCGGCGCGGATTTGAAAATCACCGCCAACGGCGGAACGACCATCTGGCCCGTGGCCAAACTCCACGACACCTGGTACGGAGCCATCGCCCGCGCGATGGAGGCGTAAGCTGGCTTCCGACGACACTATGCGTCTGCGCTTTCGAGATTTGATAAAAAACGCATTGACAGCGAAAGTCCTCTCTGCGACCTAGCGGGCCAAGTAGGTCGGACCAGCAACTGCAATCATCCCTTTGTTTATGAAAAGCATCCCTTCATTTCTCACTCTTGTAGTCGTCGCGCTCCTTTCCGCACAGGCGACGGCAACGCTTGTATCCCTCCAAGGAACCAAATCTGCCGTGTCCAGCGGAGCACAGCTCTCAACCTCTGGAACGTATGGCGGCCCGACTACTCTCTTGCTCTCGCCCGATATTTCCGTCGTGGTGAACATTGATGATGGGGCTCCCACGCTGACCTACAGTACGATCCAGATTCAGGTGTCGGCGTTCAGCACCTCGAATACCGTCACATTCACCACGGGACTTGGCCAAACCACGGATGTGACCACCACGATTAACTATGATCCAATTACAATTACCGCCAACGGCAGCCAGGCTCTTGCGCTGACCGCGACGACCGGTGGTAATTACACCATTGCCACGCCTTCCTTGGCGTTCTTTCCCTCGCTGGCGCTGTCCGGCAATTACTCGATGACCGGCCCGACGCAATCCGTCACCGGTAACTTTTTAACATCGACGCTTACGGCGAGCGGACCTGTGAACGGATTCAGGTGGAGCACTTTTAACTCGATTGGGTACCCGAATGTCGGGCTGCTGACTGGACCGCAACCGGTGCCTGTTGCCACCCGAACGCACTGGGGAAGTTTCGGTTCAATTCTCGATGCGACCGTGGATGGTGCCCACGTCACCGCGTCACTGGGAACCCTCCAACTCAACGCGACCAATTTTGGAACCATCAACCTCGCCGCACCCGCCCCAGAACCGACGACCTTTGCCTTGGTCGGGCTTGGTGCATTGTGGCTCGGGGTGAAACGGCGGAGGCTAGCGTAACCGGTTGAGCGGGGTCGTTAGCTGGTATCTACCCCCTCGTTCCGAAGCTCCAGCTTTGTCACGGGCGCTTTCCAAAAGGCACGCCACCGAGCCTCTCACCCGCTGACGAAGCAGAGCTTCGCAGACATTGGCGTTACCAAGCTGGAGCTTGGTCACGCGGTGAAGCGCCCGTCGTCCGGTGCGGATGGCGGGCGGTTACTTCTCCGCAGCGGGCCGGGCGGTGAAACGCGCCACCACTTTGCCCTCGCTCTGCAAGGCGAGCACGCCGTCGGCGATCTGCCATTGGCTCACGCTCGCGAGCACGGCGAGGAAGGCCGACTCGGCCTGCATCGCTTCGGGTGGTCCGGCCATGCGGGTGCCGGCGAGCGCGCCGAATTTCAGCTTGTCGCCGTCCTTTTCGTAGCCGCCGAAATAACGATTCACGCCGGAGAATCCGTTCGCGCTTTTCTTGGCACCATCGAACTGGAGCGTCAGTGCGCCGCGTCCCCCGGCTGGGGCGGCGAAGGGCTTTCCGCTGAGTTCCGTGAGCGTCCACGGTACGCCTTCGAGTTCCGCGGCGAGCGTGCGCGGCGGGTTCACGAGAACGCAGATGGCGAGGGCGAGGAGGAGGAGGAAACGGGATTTGTGCATGGGCGGATGTTCGGAGGCTGGGGCGGCGGGTCAATGCCCAATCACACGATCCAATTGCGCAGCGCGAAGTCCGCGCCGAGGAGCGTGAATTGGATCGGCGCGGACTCGGGGTAGCACTCGCGCTCGATGCCGTCGCGGAAGACGCGCACTTGGAAAGCGACCGGCGCTTCGCCCGCGAGGCCGAGATCGGCGAGCGGGATGGCCAGCTCGATGGCGCCGTTCAAGACCAGCGAGGCGCGCGTCCGGGACGGCCGGCCCGGTCGCTCGACGGTGATTTCCCCGCTGCCGCCCGACATGAGCAAGGTGGTGCGGACGGTCGTTTCCGCTGGCAGATGAAACTGGATCGCGAGCACCAGCGGCTCCCATTTCCGCATCTCCACGCGCAGAAAGAAGGACCGTGCATCGCTGCCGAACTGGATTTTTCGCACCATGCGATCCGCGCGATACATGGCGCCCTGCTCGCTGCCGGCGACGTATTGTCCCGCGCCGATCCAGTCGAAAAAGGAGCCGCCCGCGAGCGCCGGCGAGATGGGCCGCTCGGGCACGCTGTAGAGCGGCGTCACGCGCGCGGCGGTGATCGGCACATCGAGCGCCGCCGGGGCCACGCCGCCGCAGAGGGCATAGACGTTCTTCAAATGCAGGCGGAAGAGGTCGTCGAAAAGCGCGTCGCTATCCGTGGAGAAATCCGGCCCGTACCACCAGAACCAGTCGCTGCCCTCCGCCGCGTAGATTTCGCGCAGCGCGGCGGCGCGGACTTCTGGCGCGAGTTTGCCGGCGTCGAGTTCCCGCTGCAAAAACGCGCGCGTTTCCCCGAGCAAATCCCACGCGCGGTTTTCCTCCTCCTCGCCGATCCAGATGTCGAAGTTGCTGCTGATCCACGAGCCCGTGTGCAAGGTGGTGAGCTGCTGCCGCGGCGGATGCTGCCGGAAATACTCCTCGATCGTGCAGCTCGCCAGCCGCCCCGGCTCCGCCTCGATGCCGCCGTAGAGCGCGCGCAGAAAACCCTCGCCGCCGTCCGCAAACGTCTCCCAGGCGTTCTCGCCGTCGAGGATCAGCGGGATCAGGCCGCTCTCCGCCGGCACCATGTCCGCGATGTGCCGGAGGTGCGTGAGCAGGTGCTCGGCCGCCGCGACCGGCGAGTTTTTCGCGGCCATGAAGCCGATGAAATCCGAGAGCGGTTTTTCGCGAAACACCGCGTTCACCGCCGCGCCGTCGTGGGTCACGCGCCAGCCTTGGAACAGCTCCAGATGATCGACCTCGCGATCCCGGAACGCCGGGTCCAGCCGGAGGGAATTGAAAAGGTTTTCCTCGTCGCTGCAGAAATACTCGATCCCGCTCCGCTGCATCAGCGGGATCAGCTCCGGCGCGATCGAGCCCTCGCTCGGCCACAGTCCGCGCGGCGCTTTGCCAAAGAGGCGCGTGTGCTGCTCGACCGCGAGCGTGAGGTGCGCCGCGGCATCCTCCGGCCAGTGGAAGCGCGGCGGAAACTGCCGCCCCGGCAGGCTGCGGACGGCAAACGCCGAGTCATAGACGAGCGGGAGGATGGGGTGGAAAAACGGCGTGGTCGTCAGCTCCGCCTGGCCGCGCTCCTCGGCGGCGCGATACTTCCGCGGGATCAGCCGCATGATTTCCAAATGGATGTCGAGCACGCGGTGCTTCTCCGCCTCGGTGAAATTGCGCCCTTTGAGTTTGAGCGCCGCCAGCTCGGGAAAGAGCCGTTCCGCCGTGTAGCCGCACCACGCGAGGTTGAACCAGACCTGCAAATCGAGGAATTCCTGCGCGGAAAAATACCGCAACCCGCGCCGCACTTCATCGCGGTAAAACGTGAGCCCGCGCTTGTTCAGCAGCTCCCAATAGCGCGGGAAGGGCTTCACCAGATTGTCCCAGTGGATTTTGAAAAAGTTCTCCAGGATCGCGAGCTTCTCGTGCTCTTCCAAATCCGCCGCGGGCTTGCGCGCCCAGTCCAGCCAGAGGTCGCGGATTTTTCCCTCGGTCAGCTCCTCGATCTGGAGCATCAGCACCGGCGTGAGGTTGAAATTCACGCGCACTCCGGGGAAGTCCTCGATGACCGTGATCATGTCGAGATAGCCCTTCACGCTATGCAGCCGGACCCACGGCATCATCGCTGTCTGCGTCCGCGGATTGACGTAGTACGGCTGGTGCATGTGCCAAAGAAAAACGACGTTTGCCATGCCGCACTGCGTATGGGGAAACGCGGGCGCGGGCAATGCCGAAGGGCGCCGCGCCCGTGTAAAATCTCCGCGACCGCTCCGCGCGGCTCAGCCCTGCACCGCATCCTGCCGCCGCGAGGTGAACCAAAACGCCACGGCGAAAAGCACGACGAGCGTCATGCCGAGCGCCGCGCCAAAGGGCCAGTCGCGGGCTTGCATGAATTGATTCTGGATGACCTCGCCGATCGTGGGGTCGGTGCCGCCGCCCATGAGCTGGCTGATGGCAAACATGCCGATGGCCGGGATGAAAACGAGGAGCACGCCGGCCACGATGCCGGGCTGGGTGAGCGGGAGGATGACTTTTTGAAACGCCCGCACGGGGCCGGCACCGAGGTCAAAGGCGGCTTCGACGAGCGAGTTGTCGAGTTTTTCCACCGAGCCATAGACGGGCAGAATGAGAAACGGCAGGTAGCTGTAAACCAGCCCCAGCACAACGGCTCCGGGCGTATAGAGCATCTCGAAAGGTTCCTCGATGAGCTTCGTGTATTGGAGGAAACCGTTGAGCAGGCCATTCGTGCTGAGGATGGTGATCCACGCGTAGGTGCGGATGAGAAAGCTCGTCCAAAAGGGGATCATCACGAGCGTGAGCAGCAGGTTGCGGCGGCTTTCCGGGGCGCGGCCGATGAACCATGCGACTGGGTAGCCGACGACGAGACAGATGATGGTGGTCAGGCCGGCGTAGATGACAGAGCGGACGAAAACCGTGAAGTGGGTGGTGCCGAAGTGACCGGTGTCGGAGTCGAAGAAGATGCGGCGGTAGTTATCCCAAGTGAAGACATAGACGACCTGGCCGAGGTCGTCGCGCTGGCAAAAGGAATAGACGAGCAGGATGAGCGTGGGCGCGACGACGAAGGCGAAGAGCCAGAGCAGCATCGGCGTCATCAGCAGCCAGCCGAGCAGGCCGGGGCGGCGGGTGCCGGTGGTATCGGGAGCGCCGAGCGCGGCTTGCATCGGGGGAAAAAACGCGGACTTACTTCCGCCCCTTGATGTCGGTGACGAGTTTGTCGATGTCCTTGGCCGCCGCCCCGATGTCCTTAAAGGTCTCCAGCTTCGGCGCGCCGGGCGGGTAGCTCGCCGGGTTGTCGCGCTGTTCCTGCTTGAGCAGCTTCACCGCTTCGGCGTTGGGATTCGTGTAGGGAAACTCACCGGAAATCAGCACGCTGACCTCGGGCTTGAGGATGTAGTTGATGAACTTCTCGGCGTTCTCCTTGTTCGGCGCGCCCTTGGGCACGGCGAGGCTGTCGATGAACTGGTGCGCGCCTTCCGCCGGCAGCACGTAGCTGAATTTCTTGTTCTTCTTCCACAGGATCGCCGCCTCGCCGCTCCAGACGATGCCGAGATCGACGTCGCCATTGAGCAGCGCGGTCTTCGGTGAATCGGAGTCATAGACTTTCACCTGCGGGAGCCACCCCGCGAGGATCGGCTTGGCCTTCTCCAGATTCTCCGGGGTCATGGCATTGGCCGAAATCCCGAGCGTGGCGAGCGCCCATGAGACGATCTCGCGCGAGTCGTTCAGCACCACGACGCGGCGCTTGTGCGTGCCGTCGAAGACATCCTTGTAGCCGGCGATCGGCGTCTTGACCTTCGCCGTATTCACCACGATGCCGACCGTCCCGACCATCCACGGCACCGAGTATTTTCCCTCGGGATCGAACGGCATTTTCAGGAACTTGGGATCGATATTCTTGAGGTTCGGGATGTTTTCCCAAGTCAGCGCGTCCAGCTTCTCTTTTTTGATGAGCGCCTCGATGGTGTATTCCGACGGCTGGATGAGATCGTATTTGCTCCCGCCGGCGAGGAGCTTCGAGAGCATCTCCTCGTTCGAGGCGTAGTTCTCGGTGTTGACCTTGATGCCCGTTTCTTTGGTAAAGCCGTCGATGACGGCCTGCGGGACATATTCCGACCAGCAGAAAAGGTTGAGCACCTGTTTCTTTTTGGCCTGCCCGTAACTCGGGACGGCGGTGGCGGCGAGGAGGGTGAGAGCGAGGAGGAGACGCATGGTTTTCATAAAGTTACCTGATCGAGTGAACAGCCTTTAACGGTTAAACTTCCTAACACGGTCAGCTACGACCACGAGGATGGCGGTGGCAAGCACAAAGACCGTGGAGACCGCGTTGAGCGAAGGGTCGAGCCCCTTTTTCGCGAGGCCGAAAATTTTCAGCGGCAGCGTCTGCGACTCCGGCCCGGTGACGAAAAACGTGACGATGACCTCGTCCATCGAAAGCGTGAACGACATCAGCGCGCCGGACACGATGGCCGGCAAAAGATACGGCACCATGACCAGCCAGAACGCCTTGAGCGGCGGAGCGCCGAGATCCATCGCGGCCTCCTCCAGAAAGGGATCCACGCCGGTCAGCCGCGCCTGCACGGAGACGAGGACGAAGGGGAAACAAAACGTGGTGTGCGCGATGATGATGGTCGCAAAGCCCTGCGCAAACTCCGCCTCGGTGAAGGTGGCCAGCCAGTGGTTCAGCGGGACGGCGACGACCGTGAAAAGGATGAGCATGCTCACGCCCATGATGACCTCCGGGATGACCATCGGGATGAAGATGAGCGTGCCGAGCGGGCGCAGCGCGGGAAACTTATACCGATAGAGCAGCCACGCGCCGAGGGTGCCGAGCACGACGGAAAAAACCGTGGTGATGGCGGCGATGATCAGGCTGTTTTTCGTCGCGTCGATCAGCGGGCCGTTGTTCCAGAGCTTCACGTACCACTCCGTGCTGAACCCGCCCCAGATCGAGATCAGATCCG
>JAYWEB010000450.1:0-6825 GCA_043779575.1 Chthoniobacter sp.
GCGAAAGCGCGTCCGCGCCTCCGCGCCATCGGCATGCACCGCCCGCCGCAGATAGATGCGCGACGGCCCGCGCGTGCCCTGCCGGAGCAAGGGCGCATCCACCGTGAACTCCGCGCGCTCGGGCCAGCCCCAGACCAGCGCGAGGTATTCCTTTTCCACCCGCCGCGCCATCATCTCCAGGCTCAGCGCCCGCGCTGCGGCGGAGGTTTTCGCGATCAGCGTCAGCCCGCTCGTCTCGCGGTCCAGCCGGTTGATGATCGAAGCCTGCCCGCCGTTGGCGATCTCAAACGCGAGCAGTTCGCGCACGCCTTCCCACAGCGTGAACCCGCGCCCCGGCTTGCTCGGATGCACCTCCAGATGCGGCGGCTTGTCCACCACGATCCACGCCGCGCTCTCGGCGATGATGGCAAAGTCCTTGATGATCATGTTCACGGGCGTCCGCGCAATCTTCCCGGTCCGCCGCCGATTACGAGCCTGACTTCACCCATCCCCCGTCGCCGCCGAAAACAGTGCTTCTCAGCAGCCCCCGGCAATGCTAGTCGTCACGCCCAACGGCAACCCAATTTCCCATCCACCCATGAGCACCAGCAGCGAAACCAGGGACAAACTAAAAGGCAAATCCCTCTTTGTGGAATTCACCGACGACGAACTCGACGATTTCCTCGAACTCCTCGACCTCGTCCGCGTGAAAAAGGGCGAGATCATCGTCAAGCAGGACGATCCGGGCGACTGCATGTTCATCCTCGTCGAGGGCGGTGCGCGCGTGGTCCATCATCGCGATGGCAAGGACGTGAATCTCGCCTCGCTCCAACCCGGCGACTTCTTCGGCGAACTCGCCCTCGTGGATGCCGGCGTCCGCTCCGCCGACGTGGAGGCCGCGGCCGACTGCACGCTGCTCCGTCTCACGCAGGCCGTCATCTCCGCCGCCGCCGGCGTCTATCCCACCGCCGCGTTCAAGTTTCTCATCGCCATCGGCCGCATCCTCGTCGGGCGCCTCCGCCAGACCAACCAGCGCTACGTCGATACCCTGCTCTTCCCAGGGCACGCCAAAGACTGAGTGCGCCGCCGGAGCGCCCAAAGAGGCACCGGCTTCACCCGCCAATTGGCTTGACGAAAGCGCGAAAGCGGCGATAACCACTCCCGCCCGATCAGGCAACCCGCCAGTGTAGCTCAGGGGTAGAGCAGCTGTTTCGTAAACAGCAGGTCATGGGTTCGAATCCCATCACTGGCTCCAGTGCCATCGCTCTGGAAACCGCATGAATACAGGGTTTGCGGGCGGTTTACTGAAAAGCAGCGTTGCGCACCGTCGCGCATGAAAACGCGCAAAAGCGCAGTCTATTTGACAAGTATTCGCCAAGCATCCGGCAAGAGGAATGGTCGCGCAGGGAGCACCGGCACTTTGCCACTTTCCGGCAGGAGCCCGCCGAAATAAGGCCCGCTCGTCTGACACCTTTTCTCTGTCGGCGGTGTCACCGCTGGGGACATCGGATACATGCGCGAGCCCGTCCAGAAACGCCCTGCCGGTGCCCGCCGTTCCTTTATCCATGCGGGCGGCGGCGGTTTTCGAGGCCCGTAATGAGCGCCGCTTTCCCCTGTCACCACGCGAAAATCCACTTTGCCACCATTCGCGCCAAAAAACTCACCGCGCCCGGTTGCGGTAGCGCCGCGCCCAATCTGGCACTTCCACACCATGCGTCCGGTGCAGTTCTTTCCAGCGCAGAGCGAACGAGCGATCATGCGCCAGCACGTCCTTGAGGAGTGCCCCGGCCTGCGCGAGCCGCCATCCAGCGCCAAACTTCGCCTCTATCCCCGCTGGCGCGCAGCGGCGATACAAGAGCCAATGGAGCACGCGCCTTTGCCCCGCCGCAAACGGGCAGCCCTCGCGCCGCCAGTTCGTCACCGTGCGCGGGCTTCCGCGGGCCGATGCCTCCGCGCGCGGAGATCGTCGCACCGCAAATACACGTCCGTCAGAATGCGGTCTTGCTCGTCGGTCATCGGCGGCGTCCTCCCGGCAAGGCAGAGGATCGAATGCGGCACCGTTTCGATTGCGGCAGTCCACCTCGGCGGGTGCAAGCGGCGGCGTCTCATGCCCGGCACCTTAGCACAATGCTTAATGGCGTTCAGGCGGGTGGCGACCGCGCAGCGATTCCTCGGCTCGAATCGCCTGGGCGAGCATCCGGTTCATTTTCAGTCCATCCACCGTTGCCCGGCCTGTGGGCGTCCGCCCAATGAGGCGGCATCCTTTCCATTGAAAGTGATCGGCCCAGACTTGCTGGCGTGGGTGAAAAATGGCGGCGCGCCTCCCCGTAGCCGAATCGGTTGCCGAGCGACGCGCGCCTTTCCGGAGGGAGCAGGAAACGCAGGCGAGGGCGAGGTTTTCGAGCGCGGACGCGCCGCCGTCGGCGAGAGGGTGAATGTGATCGGCATGAAACTGCGCCTCCTGCCCAGCTTGGGAGAGTCCGCAGTATTCGCAGCGCCCGCCCGCCCGCTGAAACACCGCGCGTTTCAACGAGACAGGCACCGTCATGCCGCCGCAGCCGCCCGGAGTTTCAGCAGCGAAAGCATTTCGGCCAGTTCCACCAGACCCTCCGCTTCGCGGCGCTCCGCGGCGGTGAGGGGCGTGCCCTGATCCTGGCGGTCGAGCAGTTCATTCAGCCGCCGCCGCACGCCCGCCGGGAGATGAAACTTGCCGAGGTCGCCGGGAGCATGGAGACGGAGCTGGATGGTGTGCGCCATGCCGGGAGAATAGCCGCGGAATCCGCGGCGACAAGGACGCTCGTGGCGATGCAGAGGATCGAATGCAGCACCGTTTCGATGGCGGCACTCCACGTCGGCGGGTGAAAGCGGCGGAGGCGCACATTACATTCCGCCGATTTCTGCTCGCATCGCCCAACCGCGAGACCCCACATTTCGCCCAGCGTGAACGTCCTTTTCTTCCTCCTTCCCGACGAAGCGCAGACTTTGCGTTGAGATGAGCTTTCCCTACGCGCCGCACCAAATCCGCGAAATCGCGCAGGCCGCGAAGGTCTTGCGGCGGCCGGAGACGCTAAAGCCTAGCGAGCCCATTCCTTTCATCAAATACGGCGACCAAGGGAGGCGGATCGACATCATGCTCGATCTCGCGGATGGGCCGTCGGTGAACGACCTGCGCTTTCACGTTCGCGCCCCCGTCTTCGACCGTCCAGAGACGTTCGAGGCTGCACTGATTCTGGCCCATCGGCGGGTGCGCGGCATAGGCTGGGATGCGACGGGGAGAAAACGCTTCTACGGCAGACAGGTGATTCCAAAAGGCTGGCATCAAAACGTGATTGACCCCAATCTCACGCCCGACAACGACGATCAAAACCGTCACCTGCCGCTCGACGTTTTCAATCCGACCGACCTCGCCGATTTTTTCGCGAAAGCTGCTGCGTTGTGGAAGATTGAACTCAACTTTGAGGAGAGCCTGCTGTGAAAACGACTGAACCTTTCAAAATCCCGTCTCCCGAAGCCTGCATGCAGACTATGGAAGCGTTTTGGCGCGAGCAAGTGGAGGTCTCTCTCACGCGCGACGGCCTCGCGCTGACACTGCCGCTCATGTATCCCGACGGATGGCAGGTGACGGTTTTTCTCGCCGCGCTCACGCCCGTCCGGTTGCGGCTCTCCGATCACGGCAAAACGCTCGGTGCGCTCATGGAAGCCGGAATGAATCTCGACGCCAAACAGAGCAATACGGCGGCGCTGCTCAATGAGCGGGTGCGGACATTCGAGCTGCAAAGCGATGGCGCGGTGCTGAGCAAGGACGTGCGGCTGCCGCTGCAAGGCGTGGACGTGCAACTTTTCGCGGAAGCACTCGTAAGCATCGCGCATCTCATTTACCGCCACGAGCCAGCGGCGGCGCTGGAAAATCCAGCGGACAAGGCAGTGCGCCAGCTTTTCGCCGCGCGTAAGGTCACGCCCCGGCAAAACGCTGAACTGGAAGGCGTTCTCGAACGCCGCATCCGGGTGGACTACCTTGTGGAAGCCCGCAGGCCGCTGGCCGTGCAAGTCGTGAGCCGCCGCGACAATCTGCGCGATTACATGGAGCAGTGGGCTTTCCGCTTTGGCGATCTCCGCGGGCGCAACGGCCAACTTCTCGCGGCGATGGTCTATGACCCTGAGAACCAGGCGTGGGACGACACCGCCCTGCGCATTGGCGGCAAAGTGTGTGACTGCTTTTGCCGCTATGACGAAGCCGGGGAACTCGACCGGGCGCTCACGCTCGCTGGGGCGTAGCCGCCGCGCTTCCGGTGGTGCTTGCACGATGCCTCACCGTTCCCTTTGCTGCGCTATGAACGAAGACGATCCCAAAAGCCAACTCGCGCAGGTGGAGCATGGGGCGCTGGCGCTGACAAGCCTTGCCGACAACAGGATTCTTTCGGAAATGGTGGGCGCTTCGCTCGTGCTGGCGAGGGATTTCGCGTCACGGTGTTTCATGTTCGCCTTCCCCTCACCGCGAAGCATGGCTTCTCCCGCACAACTTGCGTTCCCAAACCCTCAGTTTGGGAACGAGGGGAAAAACACATTAACAACCATTCTGAATTCATGACGCTTAACCAATGGGTTTCAACCGTCGAGAAGGCGGTCGCGCTTTACTCATCCCCCTTGACCGATGAAGAGAGAAAAGCACTGCTTACTGTATTCCTCCCCGGTGACCCGCTGAAAGCCCTAGCCGAACGCACAATGGAGCCAGTGATGCGCGAAATATTCGCGCGCGGTCGGGATGGGAAGACCTTTGGTGATCCGACGCGGCTGGAAGAAGACATACTGTATGGATCTGTGGAATCCGCATTTCCAGGTGCCTCCTTGTCGTTTCTGAATCTGACCCGTGCGTTCCTGACATTTTGGAAAGAGTATCGAGATATTGCTCACACAGAGCCGCGAGTCGCGCTTCAGGTGCTTCTTCTCGGCTTCATCACCGAACACAAAAGGCGCTTTTTTCCAGCGGCGACTGTAACGAAGCCCATTCCATACCTATTTGCTCGAGAGCAAAGGCAGGCTCTAGAAACATTTGGTGGAGGAATCGACATCGAAGATTTCTTTCGGTCTAATCCACTGTTCATAGACACAGCCCGTCCCTTTAAGGGAACCGGATGCTTGATCGTAACAACCGTGGCCTTCGCGGGAGGTCTGAGTTTGGTAATAGGGTTGATATATCTTATCCAACCCTAGCTTTTTCGCGAGCTCACTTCTCCATGATGTCTTATGGCCGTTTCAATTAGAACCTACGAACGCGATATTTGGGAACTCAACACCCAGATGGCGCTTATTCGGTTCAGTTTGCGTCATCTCTATCGGGAGCCGCAGTCGAAAGGTGAATTTTTAGAGGAAAGGACGCAGCAGCTTTTGGTAGGCTGGCATCGCCGTGCGAAGGCTGAACCCGAGCAGTTTTTTGGGATGGCGGCTTCCCTTATTCCAACGTTCGCGCAAAAGGAGAGCGAGTGGTTAAGGGTCAACTTGCATGCAGTCTTCGAATTCAGTGAGCACCGGTTGAACCAAATGGAAATCGTCGTGCGCTATGCGTTTTTCGAGTCCGTGCTAACGGACGTGATTGGAAACATACTATGGGAATATCCACTCCTCATCGACAACACGGTGCACAAAGCTGTCATGAAACCGAAGACGCTACAATCAACCGAAAATCCCGAGGACTTTAGGGCGAGGCGCACTAAGAAACTTGTCGAGGAGGTGAACAAGCTACCTTACAAACCAACCCCAAATACTTTGGCTGAGAAGCGCAAGAAGCCGGATCGACCCGCATGTCTTAGTGAGTATCTCGAAAAGGGCATAGACCTCGTATTCCAGCAGAAACGGTTCGCCGACATTCTCGAGGGAGTCCACAAAGTGCGGAATAATGTTGCCCATCGCGCGCAGAGCTCACCGCAAACTCTGACTGATGAATTCATGATATATGCCCGCTTCGCACTCTCAGAATTTCCGAGGCAATTGATTCGAGCTGCGGTCGATGTGTATCCCGACGCTTGCACCACGGAAGGTGAGTCGGAGCGGCCGGGGTATATGATTCGTGAGATTCTGAAGAACCTGTAAAGTCCTCGACGCTCCCAAACGTAGTATGGAAGAACCCTCCGACCGTCCACTTGTCGTTCGACCATCGCTTGCCTTGACCGTGAATCAGACCTCGCGGGATCGGATCATGGAGCAAATGGTGGAAAACGCCCTCGCGGTGGCAAAAGAGATAACTGCTGGCACGGTTGACCTTGATGCGCTTGTCCGTGAGGCGAAACGAATTCAAGGGAACCCAGGAATGACGCCCGAAAACATCCGCGCTTTTAACCTGTTTTTTCGAGCTGCGATGGCCGGACACGCCGAAGCAGAACTTGAGGTCGGCACTTGCTTTGCTTTCGGCATCGGAATCGAATGCGATTCGGAAGAAGGTTTTCGTTGGTTCACGCGCGCAGCAAGTAAACGCAACCTGAACGCTCAATTCATGCTTGGCTTGAGTCATTCCCTCGGCAAGGGCGTGCCTCAGGATTATCGCAATGGATATGCGTGGTTTCGGTTGGCTTCTGACGGTGGACTTAAGGAGGCTACCAAGAAGGCGGCGGCGCTGGCGTCTGCGATGTCTCCGTCGGACTTGGAGACTGCTGAACGTCTCTACGATGCTATCAAGAAACGGTATTCGGCCGAGCGATAACTCGATGCACGGCACCGCCTGGATACTCCTCGACACGGAAACGACCGGCTTTGCCGCTCCGGTCTTCGTGGTCGAGATCGGAGCGCAGAGGATGCGCGGATGGGAACCTGACGGGGAGCCTTTCCGCAAGCTGCTGAATCAGAACTGTGACA
>JAYWEB010000451.1:0-2748 GCA_043779575.1 Chthoniobacter sp.
CCGCCCGCGGTGGTGACGGCGATGCACGCGGCGGTGGACGAGATGGCGACGCGCGAGGGCTTTCACGGCTACGGGCCGGAGCAGGGTTACGAGTGGCTGCGAAAAGCGATTGCGGAGAATGATTTCCGGGCGCGCGGCCTCGACGTGGCGGACGACGAAATTTTCGTCAGCGATGGGTCGAAGTGCGATTGCGGCAACATCCTCGACATCCTCGGCGCGCAGAATCGCATCGCCATCACCGACCCGGTTTACCCCGTCTATGTGGACACGAACGTGATGGCCGGGCACACCGGCGAGGCCGATGCGAGCGGTGCTTATGAGGGGCTAATCTATCTCGACTGCACGGCGGAGAATGGCTTCGTGGCCGCGCCGCCGCAGGAGCACGCGGATGTGATCTACCTCTGCTTTCCGAACAACCCGACCGGCGCGGTGGCCACGCGTGAGCAGCTCGCCGCGTGGGTGGCGTATGCGCGCGAGCATCAGGCGGTGATTCTATTCGATGCGGCTTACGAGGCTTACATCAGCGACCCCGCGGTGCCGCGCTCGATCTACGAAATCCCCGGTGCGCGCGAGTGCGCGATTGAGTTTCGCAGCTTCTCGAAAAACGGCGGCTTCACCGGGACGCGCTGCGCTTTCATCGTGGTGCCAAAGACGCTCATGGCTTCCACCGCGAGCGGCGAGCGGAAGCCGCTGCATCCGCTGTGGTCGCGGCGGCACACGACGAAGTTCAACGGCGTTTCCTACATCGTGCAGCGCGGTGCGGAGGCGCTCTATTCGCCCGAGGGAAAGGCGCAGATCGCCGCGCTGGTGGAGCACTACATGGGCAATGCGCGCATCCTCCGGGAAGCCGCGGCGGTCGTGGGTTTACGCGTCTTTGGCGGCGTGAACGCGCCGTACATCTGGGTGAGCACCCCGGCGGGGACGACGAGCTGGCAGATGTTCGACCGCATGCTCGGCGAGGCCCATGTGGTCATCACGCCCGGCAGCGGCTTCGGCGCGATGGGCGAAGGTTACTTCCGCATCAGCGCGTTCAACTCGCGCACCAACGTGGAGGAAGTAGCGCGGCGGATGAAGGCGATCGCGTGGTGAGTGCGCCGGACGTTACTTTCCGCCGGTGCGGATGACGACGGCGCTGACGTCTTCCAGGAGCACCACGGCGTCAAAGAAGTCCTGGCCGGTGAGCGCGGAGAGGTGGACGGCTTTGTCGCCGACGGCCTCGACTTTGCCGGCGATTTTTTCGCCGGACTTGAGCCGGAGTTCGACGCGCTGGCCGGCCTGGCGCTTGAGCACGCTGGCGGCGGTGTCATCGGCGGCAAAGCCGACCTTGCCCTCCGCGAGCGCGGTGGCGGCGAGGGCGAGGCAGGCGAGGAGTTGGAGGAGGTTCTGTTTCATAGGTTGGTGGGTGGGTTGGGGTGGATGACGAGGCGGCAGTTACTTGCCGGCTTTGAACTCGCGGAGGGTCAGCGTGATCTTACCCATCGTGGTGGAAACGATCTCCGACTTCACATTCCCCACCACCGGAGCTTCCCAGTAATCTTCCCGGTAACTCTTATCCGCGGACTCGACGCGGATGTGGAAGCACTCCTTGTAGGTCTTCTTACCCACCGTCACGCTTTCCAAGCCGACCAGGGAGCTGGTGATGGTCACGGTTCCCGCCACGGTTTGCCACGTCTGCCCCTCCGTGAGTGGCATGGGGATTTCGAGCTGCTCCTTCGCCCCGGCCACGCGGTCGGGGAGGGAGTAAAGGCCGGCGGCATCCTTGCGGATCAGCTTGCTGTATTCCAGCGGGCTCGCGCCGCCATCGAGCTTGGTGCGCGTGCGGTAGTAGGTCTTGCCGTCCTGCTCCACCTTCTCCGTGATCTGTCGGCGGCCCGTTCCCGTCGTCTTGTCCCCTTTCGGAGAGACAAACGTGGCGTTACTCAGCCACTCGGAGCCGACCTGGATTGGCAGATAGTCCTTGGGGTCGGCGGCAAAGGTCGGGCTGGCGGCGATGAGGGTAAGAGCAAGGGATAGGATGATGGAGCGCATGGGTGAGTGGGTGGGAGTTTGAGTGGGAAAGGGTCGGCGATCAGCGGCGGAGGTCACAAGCATTTTCCGCCGGTCAGTCCAGTTCGCCGGGGATGTCCGCCGGGTAGCCGCTGATGGCGCGGCTGGCTTGGACGCCGGAGAGGGCGGCGCTTTCCACGCAGCCCACGTTCAGGCCGTTGCGGGTCCAGTCGCCGGCGAGGTAGAGGTTGGCGAAACCGGATTCGCCGGACTTGAGGCGGTGCTTGGTGCTGCCGGCCACGCTGAGCACGTAGCGTTCGCTGGGGTCGATATTGATGCGGTAGTAAAGGCCGTCGGCGCGCGCGGGGCCGGTGCCGCCGTGCGGGTCGAAGACCTTGCTCCAGTCGAGCGCGCCGCTGGCGTCCACGACCTTGGGCCACAGCGGGCCGAGGTGCTGGCGGAAAAAGGCGAGCGTGTCCGCTTTGCTTTTCGCGAGTTGCTGCGCGGGGTAGGCGGTGGCGCTGGCCGGCGGTTCCTGCGGATCGTCCTCGGCGGGGCCGCAGAAGTAGGCGAGGAAGCCGGGCACGGTGCCGGACTGGTTATTCTTGGGCGTCCACGTCTCGGTGTTGAGCACCACTTTTTGATCCATCCACGAATTGAGCGGATCGACGTAGGCAGCGACGAGCGAGGGATCTTGCAACTCGCCGTCCGGGTCCCACCCGATGTCCGCGAGCTTCGGCAGCAGCCAGAGCTGCACGGCCT
>JAYWEB010000452.1:0-6813 GCA_043779575.1 Chthoniobacter sp.
GCGGCCGAGCGTCTGCGGGTCACCGGCGGCGAGCGCGTGGAGGTGCATATCCGCCTCGATGCGGGCCAGGAGCTGACGGTGCGCCTGCATTTTACCAACGGCGAAGTGAAGCCCGTCTTTCTCACCGAGTCGCAGGATCTGCGGCGGGCCATTGAGCAAAACTGGGCGCAGTTCTCCGAGCGGACTTCGGACCGCACTGCCAGAGTCACCACCCCGATTTTCGAATCGCCGAACTCGCAGTCCGGCATGAACGACCTCAATCAGCGCCAGCGGGAAGGTCGGGAACGGACTTTCAGCCAGGCGCAGGCCGAAGCTTTTGCCGCGGCGAACGCTCCCGGACGCGGCGCTCCGCGGCGCCCGAATGTGTCGGGACCCACCCTCACCGCGCCCGCCGGGCTCCAACTCTACGCCTGATCTCTATGGACATCTCCGGCATCCTTTCCACACACAGCAAGGTAGATTTTCTCGATCCGGCGACGGCGGCCCGCCCCACCGGCAAGCAGACGCTCGACGTGGACGACTTCCTCAAGCTCCTGACCGTCCAGCTTCAATCGCAGGATCCGATGAAGCCGATGGAGGACACCCAGTTCATTTCGCAGATGGCCAGCTTCACTTCGCTGCAGGAAATGCGGAGTCTGTCGAAAAACTTCGAGACTTTCAGCACCGGTCAGCGCCTCAGCTCGGCCCAGGGCTATCTGGGAAAAGTCGTGACGCTGACGACCAAGGATGGCGATGTCACCGGCGAGGTCACAGCTATCAAACTCGTCGAAGGCGCACCGCGACTCATGATCGGCACCGGCAGCTACGATCCCGCAGACGTTACCCGCATCACCAGCCTGCCGGCTTCGTCACCCTCTCAATCCACAACGCACTAGAAAACCAATACTATGTCACTCGTCGGAACACTTAACGCAGGTGTGAGCGCGCTCAACACCTTCTCGCAAAGCATCCAGGTCATCTCGAACAACATTGCCAATGTGAACACCTCGGGCTTCAAAAACTCGCGATCCGAGTATGCGGATAACTTCAGCAACCTGCTGCAACAAGCCGCGCCGGCGGTCGCGGCGGGAGTCGGGTCCAATGTGCCTTCGATCCAGATCGGCACGGGTGTGCAACTCTCGGGGGTCTCGTCGAGTTTCTCTCAAGGCACCCTCACCAGTACGGGCTCGAATACGGACCTGGGTATTTCCGGCAACGGATTCTTCCGGGTCAAAGACACGGTGAATAACGTGGATTACGCCTCCCGTTCGGGGGACTTCCGGCTGGACGACAAGGGCTTTCTCGTGACCAGCGATGGTTTCCGCGTCCAAGGTCTTTCGGATGGCGCGGCTACTTATGACGCCACGGATGTAGCCGGCGTGCTGACCTACACGAAGACCGCTACGGCACCTGTCGCGGTGGGGGATGTGAAGGTTGATTTCAATGTGAACATCGGCACCGGTCTGACCAACAGCACGGGCGGTGCCTTCACGGATGCCCAGGTCACGGCTGGAAAGCCCACCATGCGGTCCTTCACGGTTGACCAGTTGGGTAACGTGGTCATCGGGCTCTCGAATGGCGATGCCTTCATCCGCGGGCGCGTGCTGCTGCAGCATTTCAATGATCCGAACGCCCTCACGCGCGAGGGGAAGAATCTTTTCAGTGGATTGGAAGCGGCCGGTCCGGTCCAGGGCGTTTCTCTCTCCCAAGCTATCAATTCGCCGGCCACGAACGGGCTGGGGCGGATCGAGGTCGGCACGCTGGAGCTATCCAATGTCGATCTGAGCCAGGAGTTCGCGGACATGATCGTCGTCCAGCGGAGCTTCCAGGCGGGATCGCGGGTAATCACGGTCGCCGACACCATGCTCGAGGAAGTGATCAACCTGAAGCGCTAACCGTTCGCCACTTCTGACGAGCACGTTTTTGTATGTCTAATCCAGAACCCGCACCGGAAGCAAAAGATGGGGCAGCCAAGGCGGCCAAGGCGCCGAACGTTTGGGCGCCCGTCATCGCGATGCTCGTGCTCATGCCGGGGATCACCTATGGGGTGGCGCAATTCGTGATCCTGCCCAAAGTCCGGGCGGTCGTCCAAGAGCAGAAGACCGAAGACGCGGCTGCCGGGAAAGAAGGGCACGGCGGGGCTGAGGCCAAAGGCGGGCATGGCAAGGCGGAAGCCAAGGGTGGCCACGGGAAGGGCGGCGAAGCGGGCGGTCAGGGGACGTATGATTTTGAGAGCCTGGTCGTGAATCTTTCCGGCACGATGGGCACGCGATACCTCAAGGCCAGCTTTACGGTTTACAGCAACAACGCCGATCTCAAGGAAGTCGTGGATAAGAACAAAAAGCAGCTTCTCGATGTGGCGAGCACGGTCCTCGGCTCGCGCACGCTGGCCGATCTCGAACAACCGGGAGCGAAGAACGTGGTCCGCAATGACTTGATGGCGAACATCAACCAGGCGCTGAAGTCGGACCTCGTCACGCAGATTTTCTTTTCCGAATTCGTGGTCCAATGAGTGAGCCTCTGGAGCCGGACGCAAGCACTGAGGCTGCTCCTGAGCCGGCAGATGAGGCAGTTCCTGAGCCGGTCAGTGATCCTGCACCCGTGGCTGTCGCGAGCGGGCCGATTTTCGGTCACGAAGGGAACCGTCTGGACGGTGTCGATCCGGCGAAACTGGTCCGCTACAACTTTCACAATCCTGGATTTCTCAGCCAGGCCGACCTGCGGCAGCTCGGCGTGCTCCACCAGCGCTTCGTCCAGCACCTTTCGGCGCGGCTCTCCACCTTCTTCCGCATGGAGTGCGGGTTAAAGATTGCGAAGTTCGGCACCGCCACCTTCGCAGAGTTCTGTGAAACGCTGGGCAGTCCGACCCATCTTACGCTCTTTCAGATCGAGCCGTTGCGCGGCGTCGGGATCGTGGAGATCAGTCTGCCACTCGGCCTCACCATGGCGGACCGGCTGCTCGGAGGAAAAGGGCGGGTGACAAGCACCGGCCGGGAGTTGACCGAGATTGAGGAGACTTTGCTCGAAGACGCGATTCAACTCATCGTGAACGAGTGGGTGCAGATCCTGGAAGGGGAGAAGACCATCCTGAAGCCGCAGTGCATCGGCCACGAGACCAGTGGACGCTTCCTCCAGACCTCGACGCCGGAAACTGTCTTTGTCACCACCAAGGTGGATGTGACCATCGGCGAGCTAACCGAGCGCCTCCAGATCGGCATCCCCTTTTCCATGATCGAAGCGATGGTCAAGCGGATGCAGATGGCTCGGCAGAGCGGCGATGATCCGCAGCCGAAACAGGTGCAGTGGCGCGCGCCCTTCGCGGGCATCCAGGTGCCGATCACCGCGGAGTGGAAAGTGCGGGAAATCACACTCACGGAGGTGCTGGGGATGAGGGAAGGCGATGTGATTCACTTGCCCCGGGAGCTAGTCTCACAGACCCGGATCAGGCTCTCAAACACGGAAGAATTTGTGGGGACGGTCGGCATGCAAAACGGCCACGTCGCGGTGCAACTCGGGCAACGTGCCCTGAAAGAATAATGACCATGGTTAATGCCCTCGAAAATCAACGCCTCAACACCGTGCTGGACGTCAAAGTCCAGCTCTCCGTCCGTCTCGGTTCGTGCCAATTGGCGATGCGTGACGTGCTGGAGCTGAGTCCCGGTGCGATCATTCAACTCAATCAGCGGGCCAATGCCGCCGTTGGGCTTTATGTGAACGAGAAGCTGATCGCGCACGGAGAGGTCGTCGTGATCGAAGAGAGCTTCGGGATCAAAATCACCCAGCTCGTCGGCGAGCAGGCCGCATGAAGACTGCCCTGCTGGCTGTGGCTGCGGTCGCGCTGTGGATCGGCGGCACCTGCGCGCAGGAGCCGGCGGAGGTTCCTCCTGCTCCACCCATCGCGGTGGTCGAGGCGACACCCCAGCCAGTCGCGGCGACGCCTCCGCCTGTTCCGACACCGCTGCCGCTGACTTTCAAATCGGAGGGCGGGAGCAGCTTTCAGATCTCGCTCTACCTCGGCCTGATGCTGGCGGTGATCGCCGGTGGGTTCTTCCTGCTGCGCAATGGCGTCGCGATCTTTCAGCCCAAGCTCAAGGGGGAGCGGAAACTCAATATCAGCGAAACACGGATGCTGGGGAATCGGCAGTTCCTCGTGGTAGCTCAGTACGAGGAGCGCAAGGTGCTGCTCGGCGTGTGTCCGGGACGCATCGACTACCTGTGTACGCTCGCGGGTGGAGAGCCGGAGTTTCCCAAAATCGCGCCGGAGGGTAGCGATGCGTAGCGGCCCTCCCCGCTGGTGGTTCGTGGTGCTGATCTCGCTGCTTTTTGCAGGCGGCGCTCTGGCCCAGCAACCGGCTCCGACGGCCGCGCCCGCGTTGAGTATCAATCTCGGTGGGTCGGAGCAGGGGAGCGTCGCGACGGCGATTCAGATCGTCGCGATGATGACGCTGCTCACGCTGGCGCCTTCGATCCTGATGCTGATGACCAGCTTCACGCGGATCGTGATCGTGCTCGGGTTCGTGCGCAGCGCCATCGGTGTGCAGGGTGCGCCGTCGAATCAGATTCTCGTCGGGATGTCGCTCTTTCTGACGTTTTTCATCATGGCTCCGATCGGCAAGCGCATTCACGACGATGCCATCCAGCCTTACATGGCGAAAACGATCAGCACCGATCAGGCGCTGGACCGGGCCTCCGCGCCGCTCCGCAGTTTCATGGTGAAACAAACCCGCGCGGGCGAGATCGACTTCTTCCTCGGCCTCTCCGGCCGCGGGCCGACGAAGATTGAAGAGGTGCCGATCAACGTGATCGCGCCAGCCTTTGTCGTCAGCGAATTGCGGACGGCGTTCCAGATGGGTTTCCTGGTTTTCATTCCCTTTCTGATCATCGACTTCCTCGTGGCCTCCACGCTCATGTCGATGGGTATGATGATGATGCCGCCGGTGATGATTTCGCTGCCGTTCAAGCTGCTTCTTTTCGTCCTGGTGGATGGCTGGCATCTGGTCGTGCGGTCCCTCGTGGAAAGCTTCGGCGTATGAACATCGAGCAAGCCGTGGAAATCCTCCGTCAACTGGTGACGACCTCGCTCCTGGTGGTCAGCCCCATCTTGTTGGTTTCGCTGGTCGTCGGATTGGCTGTCAGTTTGGTTCAGTCAGTCACGAGTATTCAGGAGCAGACCCTGTCTTTCGTCCCGAAGCTTCTCGCCATCGCGCTGGTGGTGGTCGTGGCTGCGCCGTGGATCCTGCGCCAGCTCATGCAGTTCACGATCATGTTCATCTCACGGATTCCGCAGATGGTCCGATGACCGGAGCGAGGACGGCCTATGACGTTCGAGCAGCTTCACATCTGGCTGATGGCGTTCTTTCGTTCGGGCGGACTGCTGCTGCTCGCGCCGGTCTTTTCCGGGAAAATGATCCCGGTCCCGATCCGGATCGCGATGGCCGCCTTCCTCGCCTACGTGGTGAGCGGCCTCGCGCGCGCGGCCGTGCCGATGCCGGTCGATATTGTCGGTCTTATTTTCTCCGCCGGTCATGAACTGCTGATCGGGCTGATGATGGGACTGGGGATAAGGTTGGTGTTCTTTGCCCTGGAGTTTGCCGGACAGCTCGTTTCGACGGAAATCGGGTTGACGATGAGCTCGCAGATCGACCCGATCTCGCAGAACAATTCCACCCCGATCGGGTCGGCGTTCTTCTATCTGGGTTCGCTGATGTTTCTGATCTCGGGTGCGCATCATGCGATGTTCGCGGCCTTCTTGCGCAGCTTCGATCTCGCTCCCGTGGGGGCGCTGACCGCCACGCGGAATATCGGGGAACTCTTCGTCCACAGCACTGGCAATATCTTCCTGATCGCCGTGCAGATGGCGGCTCCGATCATGGCGATCAACTTCATCGTCACGATGACCTTTGCGATTCTGGGCAAGGCGGCGCCGGGGATCAACGTGTTCTCGGAGAGTTCGGGCGTTCGCATCGTCGCGGGAATGACGCTCCTCGGGCTGACGCTCGGGCTCACGGCACAACTGGTGCTAAGTCAATTGCGGCAAGCGCCGGAGTTGATGCTCCGGTTGATTCCGTAAACCCGATACCGTGTCCGACCAGGGAGTAAAAACCGAGCAGCCGACAGAAAAACGCCTTCAGCAAGCCACTGATGAAGGTCAGTTCGCGCGCGTGCCAGACCTTCAGGTGGTCTTCATCCTCGTGGCGGCATTTTTTGTTCTGACCTTCGGTTCGCGGGAATATTGCCAGCGCCTCGCTGGGATCAGTGTCGGCATTTTTGGCCACCTCGGAAAATATGCCATCAAACCCGAGGCCATCGGGGAATGGAGTGCCATCGCCGCGCGCTCGATCTTGGAATTTGCCATGCCGATGGCGCTGGCTTGCGCCGGGGCCGGGCTGCTGGCGGGTGGCTTGCAAAGCGGCTTTCAGCTCGCGCCGAGTGCGTTGGGTTTCAAGCTGTCGAGGCTCGATCCGATCAAGGGACTCCAGCGCATTTTCTCCATGCAGGGCTGGGTCAAGCTGGGTTCGGATTTGCTCAAGCTGCTGGTGGTGGGATTCACGGTCTGGGGCGGCGTGAAGAACATCATGCACGACCCAATCTTCTACACGCCGGTGCAGATCCACCGGCTGGGCGATTTCATCCTCAGCGCGGCGACGATGCTGCTCGGGCGCTTCATCCTCGCGATCGGGATCATCGCGGCGATCAACTACGTGTACCAGATGCGGAAGATTAAGACCGAGCTGATGATGTCGCGGCACGAAGTCACTGAGGAGCAGCGGCAGGCGGATGGTGATCCCAAGATCAAAATGGCCATGCGGCAGATGGCGCGAAAGCTGATGCAAA
>JAYWEB010000453.1:0-6801 GCA_043779575.1 Chthoniobacter sp.
GGACGGGGCGTCCGCCGGACAGACGCGGACGAGGGCGTCCGCGCCACGCGGCTTTCAGGCCCGCGTTTCCATCAGCGATCTTTCGCTGCGCCCACTGGGAGGCCCAGCGTGTGCCTGGCCTCGCGGGCAAAGCGGAAGCCGGTGAGCGGGGCGTGAGGCTCGGCGGCTTTTTCGAGGGCGAGGACCTGGAAGCTGCGGCCCATCATTTGCGGGTGCATGAGGGTTTTGAAGGCGCGGAGTTCGCGCTGGGTGGCGGGCGTGTCGGGGATGGTGGCGGGGAAGTGCAGGGCGCCGAGGGCGACAATGAAATGGTGCTGGTCGGTGAAGCCGGCGACGCGCAGGCCGGCAGCGCTGGCGCGCTCGGCGAGGGCGGTGAAATCGACGTGCGCGGTGAGGTCGGTTTCGCCGGGCGCGGCGAGGAGGTCGTCGGTGCGGCGGTGCCGGGCGTAGCCGGTGAGGGTGCCGGTGGTGCGCTCGGGGCGGTAGTATTCTGCACGGGGAAAGCCGTAGTCGATGATGACTGCGAAGCCGCGGGTGAGCTTGGCGGCGAGGGCGTCGATCCATGTAAGCGCGGCGAGATTGATCTCGGTGCGGTAGCCGGCGGGGACGGGCGGGAGCTGGGCGAGCGCGGCGCGGAGAGGCGCGCTGGTGATGGCGAGATCGGTGAAGACAAAGCGCCTATCATTGAGGCCGACGTGGGATTCGCTCCAAGCCTCGCCGTCCCACAAGACGGCGTGAATGGGGAAGGCGTCGAGCAGCTCATTGGAGAAATGCACGCCGGTGAAAGCCGGCAGCGCGTTGAGCGTGGGGAACCAGCGGACGGCGAACTCTGCGAGCGTTGCGCCTTGCGCGGAACGCAGCGCGGCGGACGGCTCGATGATGTGATAGCGCGTGGCGGCGAAACACGCGGGTGCGTTGGCGCGCAGCTCGGTGAGGACATCGCGGGCGAAGTCGCCGCGATGCGCACCCTGCTCGACGATGGTGAGTTCGCCGGGCTCGCCGAGGCACTCCCACATTTCCGCGAACTGCCGCGCGAGCAGCGTGCCGAAGAGCGGACCGACGCTGACGCTGGTGAAAAAATCGCCGCCGCGCCCGATGCTCGCGCGGCCCGAGGTGTAGTAGCCGTGCTCGGGATGGTAGAGCGCGGCTTCCATGAAATCGCGGAACGGGATCGGACTGTCGTGCGCGATGCGGTCGCGGAGGATTTCTGTCAGTGGGCCAGTCATTGGTGCAGAAAAAAGCGGTGTCATCCTGAGCGGAGTTCCGCCCGAGGGAAAGCGGGGGCGGAACGCAGTCGAAGGATCCCGGCGATTTCGTGCGACCCTGCCCGTGGATTCGCGGGATCCTTCGACTGCGCTGCGCCCGCCTTTCCGCCTCCACTCCACTCAGGATGACAGCCTCTTTTAGAGTTTCTGGACACCATCTCAAGCGACGGTGAGGGCCGCCTCGATGAGCGGGAGAGCGGCTTGCAGACTGGCTTCGGAGCGGGCGTGGACGCGGAGCAGCGGCTCGCCACGGCCAACCCCAGCACCAACCGATTGGATCGCGCTGACGCCGACGGCGAAGTCGATGGCGTCGCTCGCTTTGGCGCGGCCCGCGCCGAGCAGCACGCAGGCGCGGCCGATGCCGCCGGCATCCATGCGGGTGACGTGGCCGCTTTGACTGGCGCAGACCTCGTGGATGATCGGTGCGCGATGCACCTCGGTGATGCGCTCCAGCGCGCTGGCATCGCCGCTTTGCGCCTCGACCATGGCGACGAATTTTTTCCACGCCGTGCCGTCCTGCAGCCATTGCGCGAGCTGGGCGCGCGGGGCGTCGGCGACTTTCTCGGCGAGGTCGAGGGTGAGGTCGAGCATGTCCTGCGGCCCGCCGCCGCGCAGGCACTCGACGGCTTCGGCGACTTCGAGGGCGTTGCCGGCGGTGCGGCCGAGGGGCTCGTCCATCGGGGTGAGGAGGTGGCTGGTTTTCACGCCCATCTCGCGGCCGACGGCGGCGAGGGCGGTGGCGAGTTCGGCGGCATCGCCGCGCGTTTTCATGAAAGCGCCGGAGCCGAATTTCACGTCGAGCACGAGGCGGTCGAGCGACTCCGCGAGCTTCTTGCTCATGATGCTGGCGACGATGAGCGGCTGCGACTGCACGGTGCCGGTGACATCGCGGAGGGCGTAAAGTTTTTTGTCCGCGGGACAAATGTTTTCCGTCTGGCCGATCATAGCGACGCCGATCCGCGCAAGCTGCGCCAGCGTTTGCTCCTCGCTGAGCGAGACGTTGAAGCCGGGGATGCTTTCGAGTTTGTCGAGCGTGCCGCCGGTGATGCCGAGGCCGCGGCCGGAGATCATCGGCACCCACAGATCGTCGCACGCGAGGAGCGGGGCGAGGACGAGGGAGACTTTGTCGCCGATGCCGCCGGTGCTGTGTTTATCGACCTTGGGCGGCGATCCGGCGGGGTAACGCAGGACGTTTCCGCTGTGCATCATGGCGCGGGTGAGGGCGCTGGTTTCGGCGGCGGTCATGCCGCGAAAGAAGACGGCCATGGCGAAGGCGCTGGCCTGGTAGTCGGGGATTTCGCCGGCGGTGTAGCCGCGGATGAACTCGGCGATTTCGGCGGAGTCGAGTTCGGAGCCGTCGCGTTTGCGCTCGATGAAAGTGGGGACGTGCATGGGGAAAGGCGAAGGGCGAAAGGCGAAAGGCGAAAGGCGAAAGGCGATGGTTGAATTAGCGGGATGAGCTGAGGAAGCTTTCGCCGATGGGCCAGGGTTTGAGGTGGAAGAACGAGGCGAGAGTGGCGGCGATGTCGGCGAAGGTGTGGCGGGTGCCGAGGGGGGCGCGGCGGTCGCGGTGGAGGACGAGGAGGGGGACTTCTTCGCGGGTGTGGTCGTTGCCGGGGAAGGCGGGGTCGTTGCCGTGGTCGGCGGTGATGATGACGAGGTCGTCGGGCGCACAGCGGGGGAGGAAGGTGGCGAGCCAGCGGTCGAATTCGGCGAGCGCATTCGCGTAGCCGGGGAGGTCGCGGCGGTGGCCGAAGAGTGCGTCGAAATCGACGAGGTTGGCGAAGATCAGGCCGTCGTTTTTTTCGGCCCAGAGCGCGTCGATGGCGGCCATGCCCTCGGCGTTGGAAGCGGTGGGCGTGGAGTGGGTGATGCCGCTGGCGGCGAAGATGTCGCTGATTTTTCCGACGCCGTGGACGGGCAGGCCGGCGTCGGCGATGGCGTTGAGAATGGTGCGCGGCGGGATGGTGGAAAAGTCGTGCCGCCCGCTGGTGCGCTGGAACGCGCCGGCCTCGCCGGCAAAGGGTCGCGCGATGACGCGGCCAATGCGCCAGGTGTCGGCGTGGCGGCGGGCGATGCGGCAAATTTCGTAGAGCTGCGGGAGCGGGATGACGCTCTCGTGCGCGGCGATTTGCAGGACGGAATCGGCGGAGGTGTAGAGGATCGGTTGGCCGGTGCGGACGTGCTGCGCGCCGAGTTCCGCGAGGATGGTGGTGCCGCTTTGCGGGTAGTTGCCGAGGAAGGTGACGCGGGCTTCGCGCTCGATGGCGGTGATGAGCTCGGCGGGAAACTTCGCGTAGGTGGCGAAGGGCTGGTCGAGGATGACGCCGGCGATTTCCCAATGGCCGGTGGTGGTGTCCTTGCCGACGGAGCGCTCGCGCATGCGGCCATAGCTGGCGATGGGATCGGGCGCGTGGTCGGCGGCGATGATCTGCCCGAGGCCGAGCGAGAAAAGCGCGGGGAGCGCGAGCGCGGGTCGGGCGGCGAAGATGTGGCCGAGGGTGTCGGCGCCGGCGTCGCCGTAGTCCGCGGCGTCGGGGGCGTGGCCGCAGCCGACGCTGTCGAGGATGAGGAGGAGGGCGCGCATCAGCGGCGGGCGGTTGCGGGCATGGGGGGTGGTTGTAGGGGATCGGGGGTGTTTGGGAAATGCGGAATCGCTGGGCGTTCACTCCGTTCCTCCCGCCGCCTCCGCCCGCGGAATAGTTAGAGGTTCTTCGACTCCGTTCCCGCCCGCCTCCGCCCGCCGGGAACTGCGCTCAGGATGACGGGTGGTTTCGTGTTCCCGAATTTGCGCCGCGTGCTAGCGTCGCCGCGTGAAAAAAACCGACTCCATTTTTGTCGCGGGACACCGCGGCCTCGCGGGCAGCGCGATCGTGCGTGAACTCCAAGGCCAGGGCTACGCCAACGTGATCACGCGGACGCGGGCGGAGGTGGATCTCGCGGAGCGCGCGGCGGTGCGGGGTTTCTTTGACGAGGCGCGCCCGGCGGTCGTGGTGGTGGCGGCGGCGAAGGTCGGCGGGATCAAGGCGAACAACGATTTCCCGGTCGAGTTTCTGCTCGAGAACCTGAAGGTGCAGAACAACGTGATCGAGGCGGCGGCGGACTTCGGCGCGGCGAAGCTGCTCTTCCTCGGCAGCTCGTGCATCTATCCGAAATTCGCCGAGCAGCCGATCCGCGAGGACGCGCTGCTGACGGGCGCGCTGGAGCCGACGAATGAGGCGTATGCGCTGGCGAAGATTGCGGGGATCAAGCTCTGCCAGGCTTACGCGCGGCAGTATGGGCGGAATTTCATCAGCGCGATGCCGACGAATCTTTACGGCCCCGGCGACAATTTCGACCTGAACAATTCGCACGTCCTGCCGGCGCTGCTGCGCAAGGTGCATGAGGCCAAGGTGCGCGGCGACGCGAGCGTGCCGGTGTGGGGGACGGGGACGCCGCGGCGCGAGTTTCTGCATGTGGATGATCTCGCGGGCGCGTGCCTTTTTCTGCTCGAAAACTACGACTCGCCGGAGATCGTGAACGTGGGCTGCGGCGAGGACGTGACCATCCGCGAACTGGTGGAGCTGGTGCGCGCGGTGGTCGGCTACGAGGGCGAGCTGGCCTTTGACCCGACGAAGCCGGACGGCACGCCGCGGAAGCTGCTGGATATTTCGCGGCTGAAAAATCTCGGCTGGGCACCGCGGATTCCGCTGCGGGAAGGGATAGCGCAGACCTACGCGTGGTATTGCCGGGAATTCGCGGCGTAGCTCCCGGCGCGGGAGTGGAGTGAGGGCGCGGGACGGTTGCGTAACAGGATTGTTACGTTTCTCCGCTCGCGGTGCGCGCATCTGGCGGCACGGTTCGGGCTAGACTGAATACACCATGAATGTGCCCCTTCATCCGCTGCCCCGGCACTCCGCCGGGCGTGCTAAAAGCCACCGGCAGCAGGCTGGTTTGGAAAATGAATAATATTTCGATTTCAGGCTTGGCGGAGGGCGCGGCGCACCGGCAAGCTGTCAGGGTCGGAATGAATAAGGCGAAAACCAAGGCGTATTGCAGGTATTGTCGGCACGAACAGGTCTTCTTGCGGGCGACGATGCGCCACGGGTGGCATTTCTTCTTTTCCATCGTGACGCTGGGGCTGTGGACGGTGTGCTGGCTGGCGCGGCACATCGGGCAGCGGATGCGGCCGTGGCAGTGCGAGCATTGCCGTTGCGATCAGCCGGATTTCCGGAGCCTCGAGGAGCGCAGGGCGGACGTCGAGGGGGAGAAAAGGGGGCGGCGGATTAGGGTCAGGAAGTCGTCATCCTGAGCGGTCTGCGGCCCGCGCGGGCGGGCTATTTTTCTCCGCCGCGGGTGGAGTGGACGAAGGGCTTTTCGAGGACGAGTTCGGTGCCTTCTTTTTTGAGGTTGTAATCGACCTGCTGAAAGGCGCGGCGGATGAGGTGGATGCCGAGGCCGCCGGGTTGCACCATTTCGAGCGGGCGGCCCCGCATTTTGTGGGGTTCGCACTGGGCGCCGAAATCGCGGAGCCGGAAGCGCACGCCGTCGTCGAGCAGTTCGCAAACGAGGCAGATGGGCCGGTCGGTCGCGTGGTCGTAGGCGTAGCGGATGACGTTGGTGCAGGCTTCGTCGAGGCCGAGGACGATGAGATCTTTTTCCGTCTCGGAAAAGGCCAGCGGCAGCAAAAACTGGCGGACGAAATCGCGGACCAGCGAAAGGTTCGCGGGGTGGCTGGCAAATTCGATTTCGCTCTTCATAGGAAACCGAGGACGAGAATGGTCAGGTCGTCGTGCGGCTCGGCCTGCTGGCGGTGGTCGAGTTCGCCGCGGTTGAGCGCGTCGATGACGTCGTCGGAGGAGCCAAATTTCCGGTCGAGCAGGCGGATCACGCCGGCGCTGTCGAGCGGCTCGTCGCGGGCGTTGAAGCACTCGGGGAGACCGTCGGAGTAAAGGACCAGCCATTCGTGCGGGGCGAGGGTCAGCGAGTGGGCGCGCGCGGGGAGTTCCGGGAGCAGGCCGAGGGGCGGGGAGCCGGCCACTTTCACCTCCGCGCAGGTGCCATCCGCGCGGGTGAGAAAGGGGTGGCAATGTCCGGCGCTGCACAGCTCGACGTGGCCGGTGGAGACGGTGAGCCGCCCGAGCAGCGCGGTGATGAACATGCCGCGGATGGTGTGGCCGCTGAGCATCGCGTTCCAGCGGGCCATGGCCGCCACGGGCGAGATGCCGGGTTTCAAAATGAGCCGGAGGATGCTCAGCGCCTGGGCCATGAGCAGGGCTGCGGGCATGCCTTTGCCGGAGACGTCGCCGACCACGAAATAGATTTCGTCCGGGCCGAGTTCGAGCACGTCATAGAAGTCGCCGCCGACATTGAGCGCGGGGCGGTAGAGCGCGGAAAACTGGACGTGCGCGTGCTGCGGGAGCGTCTGCGGGAGAAAGCTCGCCTGGATCTCGCGCGCAAAGGCGAACTCCTGCGCCACGCGCTGCTGCTCGCGCTGGCGGTCGATCGTGCGCAGCTTGTCGATGGCCGTGGCCGCGAGGTTCGCGTAGGCCTTGAA
>JAYWEB010000454.1:0-17299 GCA_043779575.1 Chthoniobacter sp.
GCTGCAAAGCACCGCCGCGGCCATCGCCACGCTCGACGTGCTCGGCGCGTTCGCGGAGACCGCGCGCCTTTTTGGCTACTGCCGCCCGGCGCTGAGCGAAGACCTCCGCATCGTCATCGCCGATGGCCGCCACCCGGTGCTCGACCAGGCGCTCATCGAGGAAAAATTCGTCCCCAACGACGTGCTCCTCGACAGCGAAAAAAACAGGCTCCTCATTTTGACTGGCCCAAACATGGCGGGAAAATCGACCTACATCCGACAGGTCGCGCTCCTCGTGCTCATGGCGCAGATCGGCAGCTTCATCCCCGCGAAGAGCGCGGAGATCGGGCTGGCGGACCGCATATTTACAAGGGTCGGCGCGAACGACGACCTCTCGCGCGGCCAATCGACCTTCATGGTCGAGATGAACGAAACCGCCAACATCACCAACAACGCCACCGCCCGCTCGCTCATCATTCTCGACGAAATCGGCCGCGGCACCTCGACCTTCGACGGCCTCTCCATCGCCTGGAGCGTCGCCGAGTTTCTCCACGACGAAACCAAGGCGCGCACCCTTTTCGCCACCCACTACCACGAGCTCACCGAACTCGAAATGACCCGCCCCGGCGTGCGCAATTACAACGTCGCCGTGCGCGAATGGAACGACCAGATCATCTTCCTGCGCAAGATCATCAAAGGCGGCGCGGACAAAAGCTACGGCATCCAGGTTGCCCGCCTCGCCGGCCTCCCCGCCTCGATCATTTCGCGCGCGAAAGAGATCCTCTCCAACCTCGAGCAGCACGAACTCAACGCCGACGGCAAACCCACCATCGCCGAAGCCCCCCCGCTCCCGACCCACGGCAAACCGCGCAACAAGGAAAAGGCCGCTCAAGCCCTCGCGGGCATGAAGCCGCAGATGACGCTGTTTTGAGCGCGATGAATCGCGCCGTTGGCGCTTTGGCGATTGCGGGCGGTTTAACTGGGGCGTTGCCCTAGGCTGAGATGAAGGACGCCATTGGCGTCACCGGAAGCGCGGATGCCGCGGGCGGCGTGGGCGGTGCGTAGCCGGGGGGGTTCCACGCTGGCGAGGAGTTTCATTGAAGCGGTCCGCCTGCGGCTGCGAGAAGGCCACGGCGCGCGACGGGGCGGTGCCGATTTCGACTGGGGAAAAAAGACGCGCGTCCGTCTCCGGCCCCTCGTGGCAGGCGGCGCAATGCGCGCGGAAATGCGCGGTTCCGCGACTGGCCGCGGCGCGATCGATCGCGAAGGGATAGCGCGGCGCATGAATGCGCTCGGTCAAATTCGTGTGCCGCTCGACGAGCGCGAAATCGAAATGGCCGCGCTTGCCTTCCATCGGCGCACCGAGCCCGAGCGCGGCGAGGATGTTGCGGCCAAGCGGAGACTGCGTGTTGCCGTCCCAGTGGACCCAGTGCCGCTGGTCGAGATTCCAGACGACTCCGTACTTCACCGGCGCAGGGGGCTGCGGGACACCGAAGAACGCGGCGGAAAGCAGGCCGAACGCATCGTTGCGACCGAAACCGGAAGCAGGCGGAGCCTTCTCCGGCGGCTGATCGGGGACGTGGAGCGCGGCGCGCATGTTGTGGAAAAGTTGGTGCGTCGAGTGCGCGAGCGCCGCGAGATCGACATCCGCGAGCCGCAGGTGATCGAGACGCAAATCATCGCCGCTCAGCGCGTGGAGCGCACCGGGGGCCAGCCCCTTTCCGCCCGACGGATCGTCTGCCATCGCCGCCGCGATCTTCGACTCCTGCTGCTTCCATTTTTCCGCAAAATAATCCTGCATCGTCGCACCCTCCGCGGGATCGTTCACCGCGAGATAAGCGGCGAGATAGCGCTGCATGTTCACGGGATCGGCGGTGCGAAACGTGGCGACAATCACCGCGCCGAAAAACGCCTCCGCATCGAAATGGCTCGTCGCGCCCAGCACCCGCACCGGCGCGCCGCCTTCCGCCGCCGCGATGTCGGCGACATGACAGGATGCGCAGTTCACACCCACCGCCGGCAGCCCGCCCAGATGCGGCACTTGGCTGCGGCTGAAACCCACGGGCCAGCCAAACTCGGGATCGGGAATCAATCCGGGATGGCTGAGGTCTTTGCTCGGAAACAAATCCGGGTAGATGCGGATGGAGGCGCGCAGCACCGCCTCCGGGGCCACCTCCGTGCTCATCGAGCCGTGCAGGAAAAATCGAGATCCTCGCGCGACCAGGCCGGCACTTGCGCCATCGCGGTGGTCATGGCTGGCGGAGGCGGGCCGGAGTTTTCTTCGCTCCGGGCCGTGCCGCCGGGCGCGCAGAAAAAAACGAGGAGAGCGGCACGCACCGGCAACGTCTGCAACACACGTTCAGTTTTCATAGCGCGGAGCATTGTACGCGGCGGCCTTTCAGGCTCCAGCCTCGTTTACGGCCGCGAGCGCGACAAAGATTGTGGGTCGGCAGAAGGCACTGCGGAGAGAAAGGAGCCGTGGCACTGAGGGCGGAGCAGGCTTTCGTGCGTTTCATCGGGTGGGAGGGTATCGCGTCGTGCGGGTCGGGCCCAGCTCCCGGAGCCTGTCAGATCGCATCCACCGCTGGCAGGCTGGTGCCGGGAGGTTTGGGCAGGATGTGGAGGGGGAAATTCTTGCAGGTAGATCTGGCCCTTCCGGCCCACGATCTCGATGGAAATGTTCGTCCTGGTCGCATCGGTGACTTTCGCCGGCACGGTGTATTTCAGCAGTCCCTGCGGCGTGAGCTGCGCGCCGGGGACCGCGCTTTGCAGGCGGTAGGTTTGCACCGCCGCGGGGTTGTTGACCTGCCCCTGCCCGCCTGGCCCCCAGCGCAGCCATTTGCCCGTCACGCGCCCGAGCACGTCATACTCCCAGTGCGTCCGGCTGCCCGCCGCATCCACCAGCGTGTCCGTCGTCCCGCAGCAGTAGCCGGGCACGGAGAAAAGCCTCTTGCCCAAGGGCAGCAGGACACCGGTCAGCTCCCGGTTGGCGTCATGCGTGAAGGTCGTCACACGCTGATGAGCCGTTTCCTCAGCCGAGGATTTTCGAGATGAAATTCGAGTGCAGACTGATGTGCATGAATGCAGTCAGGCCAAAGGTGATTCCACTGGCGCTGAGCAGACAGGCGAAATAAAACAGCGGCTTATTCTTGGTTAGGGCCGTGATACCGAACATCGCGATGGCGATGGAGAGAAAGGCCTCGGTCATGTCGAACTGGTCGTCGAAAACATTGATGTCCTCGTATTCCTGCTGGAAGCCCTCGGCCTTGGCCTTGAGCTCGGCCTTCTCCTTGTCGTAGCGGGCGATCTTTTCCTCGTATTTGCGGATCGTCTCCTCGTGGCCGGGCTTGTTTTCGGCTTTGAGTAGATCGAGCGCGTTCTCGGCGATGGCTTGTTTGGTGCTCTTGGACTGGAAGTAGGACCAGGCATCAATGCCATGCGCCTGGGCCTGGGACATGGCCTGGACGACGTTGCCGTCCTTCACGTTGCAGAGCGCCATGAAGGTCGCCGTGATGGCAACGAAGAGGGCGATTTTCGAGTTGAGTTTGCTTTCGCCCGCCTGTTCGACGGTTTCCTGGATGGTGTCGCTGATGTCGCTCATGGGTGTGATTTCCCCACGGAAAATGCAGGAACAATCCGCCGGAAGCGAGATCAAAAGGGCTGGATTTACCGTGGTCCCTCCAACGAAAATACCAGCCTGCCCGAATAAACCAGCACGCCTCAGTTTTTGCCCAGCACACGCCGCATGAGCGCGACGACGGCTTCGTTGCAGGCATCGTCCGCTTCCGAGTGCGCGGCGTTCGTGGCAGCGACGAAGACGGCATCCTTCTCCGGCGCAACCCACATCACGGCATAAAACATGGCGTTCGATCCCGCAGGGCCAATCGCCGGCGGATTGTCGGCCATCGGGCCTGGTGTGACCGGACGAAGCTCGCCGAGCGCGCCGAAGTGTCCCCACGGTTGATCCGGTTTTCCCGGCGACGCTGGTGCGCCGAAGCCCGCGGACTTCATCTCCAGCGGCTTGAACAACCGCTCGCGCAACAAATCCTCCCAAGCCCTCCCGGTCACGCGCTCCATCATGGCGCCCGCGATGGCGTAGCCCTCGTTGGAATAAAGGAACTTTTTGCCCGGCGGCTCCTGCGGCGGACGGCAGACCGTTCCATGCACAATGGCCAACCGCTGCTCGGTCGGAGTCCCGCTTTGCTTCAGCGCCTCGGCCCAGAGGTCCACAGGGGGATGCTCCGGCGCGCCGCTGCGGTGCGTGAGCAATTGCTCCAGCGTGACCGCCCGCCAGGCCGGCTGCATGGCGTCTTCCAGCTCGGGAAATACCTCCGCAATCGTCGAATGCCAATGCAACTTTCCCTCATCCACCATCATGCCCGCGAGCGTTGCCGTCATTGATTTCGAAATCGAGCCCAGATGCCACTGGTCGTCGCTCGTCACCAGATCCGGCGCCCCGAGCTTGCGCACGCCCGCTGCCGCGTTGGCCACGAGCTTGCCATGCCGCATCGCCACCGCGGCCAGCGCGGGCACGCCATGATCCTGGCGAATCTCCTCGAGCTTGGCCGTCAGTTCGTCCGTCTCCTCCGCGACAGCGAACGCCGGGAACAGGAGTACGCCAAACGTGGCGAGGAAGACGAAAATTTCAAGCCGCCGAAACAGCCCCCGGTTCAAGCAGCGAAGCGCATGGCACATGTCGGTCGCGATCAAAGTCCTGAGAGCCCGGCATCGCAAGCGCTATCGCAGCAAGTTGGGAACCAAAAATCTCGGTCGCTACCGTGGCTGAAAGCCCTTCGCGACACCCTCGGGAGACAGACGCGGGGCCGCGGCTCTGTGGTCCATCCAGCCCCGTTCCCTTCACGAAACAGAAAAGTGAGGCCACGACCAATGCTTGCGCTGCGGGGAAGCCGCACGGCATATTTCGCGGGATGAAATCGCTGCGCTACGTCCTCCTGCTGCCGGCCTTCGGCCTGCTCGCCGTCTTGCTCCCGGGCTGTGCCACTCCGGGGCAGGCGTATTCCCGTCAGCACCCTGAGCTTTCGGCGGAGCAGCGGAAAATGTTCCAAAGCGGAACGATCGCCAAGGGCGACCCGGTGGCGGGACTCACCGGCGAGCAGATCCGGCTGATCATGGGGCGCGACCCGGCGCAATTCATCAAGGAAAATGGGGAGGACGTGTGGGTGTGGATGCAGCCGGGGCGGCTGCCTATGACGGGCCCAGCCGAGGAACAAATGGCCGCTGAACGTGGCGGCGTGGGCCGGGATGCGGGAGCCAGAGGGAGCAGCCCGTATGGCACCGAGGCCTCGGCCAATTCCCTCGGGGCGCGGTCCCCGCGGCGCACGGCGGTCTATTTTCACGGCAACCGCGCGACGCGCGCCGTGGTAACCGACGGGAGTCTTTAACCCGGATATTTCTTCCTTCCCGGATGGCGCGGTGCCGACCACCCCGGGGAGCACCCGAGTTATACGCGTTTTTTGGGAAAGAGAGAAAAACCGCCCTGCTCGCAAATGGGAGTAGCGGAGCGATGGGGGGGCTCACGCAACTCTCTTCGTTGCCTCGGCGCACCGGCCCCCCCGCTACACGATCTGGCAGGGAATCATCGCATCCTCATCGCAAGAGTACACCGCGCACAGCCGATGGTATCCATCCGCGATGATCACCCTGCCATAGGCCGGGTCGCGCACGAGCAGCGGGGCCAGCTGAATCTTGCGCTTGATCTTCTTCAGATCCGCCTCGACATGGCCATTGCTCACCCCGAGTAGCGAGAGGCGGGAGGCGCGGAAAATATCCTTCGCCTTGAAATGGGTAACCGGGGCCGCCCGCAGGCGTCGCACCAGCGCGGCGGATTTCCTGGCATCGTAGTGCAGCGACAGATACGAGAAAGCCGCCGGGTAATCATGCGCCTCCGGCTTCCCCAGCCAATTGATTTTTAGTTTTGCGGGCATGGCGGCGCGCGCCTTATCCGCCACACGGCATTACTTTACGAGGCGTATTTTCGGCGCGGGGCGGAATAAGCTTGCAGCCCAGTGCTCCGCTTGTGCTAAGCACCGGCCCATGAGTCCAGAAGCCGACCTGCTCAAAGAAGTCCCGCTGTTCCATCTCCTCGACGATCACGAACGCACCGAACTGGCCGCCCAGCTCGATGTCGTCCACTTCGCCGCCGGCCAAGCCATTTACAATTACGGCGATCCCGGCGATGCCATCTACGTCATCAGCTCCGGCGAGGCCGAGGTCTTTTTCAAAAACGACACCGGCGAACGCATCGTCCTGGAAATCGCCACGCGAGGCGATTTCTTCGGCGAACTCTCCATGCTCGACAATGGCACCCGCAGCGCCTCCGTCCTGGCCACCCAGGAGACCGACGCCCTCAGGCTGGACCGCGGAGATTTGGAAAAATTCCTCCAGCTCCGCCCGCAGGCCGCCATGGATCTGCTCGCCGCCATGGGCCGCCGCCATCGTGAAACCGTGGAGCGGCTCCGCCACACCGCCACGCGCAACGTCAATGAGGAGCACAGCGACAAGCGCACCTTTGTCCAGAAAGCCGCCGACGCCATCGCCGAATTTTCCGGCAGCATCCCCTTCCTCCTCATCCACGCCGGCCTCTTCACCGCCTGGCTCGGCCTGAACCACTTTCCCGCCCTCGCCTTCGATCCGTATCCCTACGGCCTGCTCACCATGGCCGTCTCGCTGGAGGCCATCTTTCTTTCCGTCTTCGTCCTCCTCAGCCAGAACCGCCAGGCCGCCAAAGACCGCATCCACGCCGACATCGAATACGACATCAATCTCAAGGCCGAACTCGAAATCGGGCAGCTCCACGAAAAGCTCGACCGCCTCACCGGCGATGTGCTCACGCGTCTGGAGCGGGTCCACCAGCTCCTGCCCAAGAACACCGATCTCGAAATCGCCGAGCTGGAAATGCGCGGGCTGCACGACCTCGGCAAGGACAAGTAACGCCCGCGCGGCTTATCCGCAGAGCAGCATTGGCAGCGCGAGGACCACGAGCAGTACAGCGACAAAGGCGCGGAACTTTTCCGGCTCGGGGCGGCCGGTCATTAGTTTTTTGGGGGCTGGCTAGAAGGTGATGCTGAAGCGCAGACCGGCCACCACCGCATCGCGCCCGCCGCTCACGGCGCCGGGGTTGAAGACATATTGGAAATCGGGCTGCACCGTGAGCCATTCGTTGATGGACGCCTGATATGAAATCTCCAGCACCGTCTCGTGATGCGTGGGAAACGGCGCGCCCAGATCGTCGCGCGCAGCGCTGCTGACTTTTGCATAAACCACGCCCACGCCGAGCACGTCCCCATCCCGGCCCGGCAGCAATCCCGTATAGGTGACACCCGCCTCCGTGTCGAAAGCCACGAGATTGCGATCCTCCGGCGCGAGCGCAAAGCGCGCGAAGACGCCCAGCCCTTGCTTGGCCGCATCCTCGCCTGCGCCTTCGCGCCACACGCGCTGGTCGGCGATGGCATAGCCGCCGTAGTTGCCGTGGAGCTTCTCGCCGCCGGCCAAATCATCGAAGGATTTGGAATTGTAGAACCCGCCGAGCTTGTAAGTGCCGGGCAAGCCTTCGCCCTTGGCGTTCACTTTGCAGACCGCTTCCGCAAAGGCCGCGACGCCCTCACTCGCCCGCAGATTCCACCGCGTATTGTGCTGGTTGAGCGTGGGTGTGCCCACGGCGCCGCTGAAGACCGCCGCGCGCAACAAGAGCGCCTTGGTTGGTTTCCAGATGAGCCGCATGCCCGGCGCGGAGACGGGATAGACCGGCACCACCACATCCTGGCTGATGACTGGAAACGCACCGAAGCCGCTGTTGAGAAAAATCCCCGCGCCTTCCGACGCAAAGAACTCCTTGTCCACCGCCTGAATCCCAACGCGCAGCGAAAAGCGCTTCCCGGCAAAGTTTTTCTGCACCCAGCATTTGAAAAGCCGCGCGCTGTCATACGTATCGATGTTGCTCACCACATTGAGATCCCCCACGTAGTTTTGCGAAAGACCCTCGCCATGCGGGTACAGAAAATTCGCGTAGAAAACAGTGTCCTCCCACCCCGCCAGCTTCTCGAGATTGATGCCCAGGCCGAGCTTCGCATAACCCTCGTAAATCGCGCCCTGTTTCAGCCCGCCCGAGACGTTGCCAAAGACTTCGCCGACGTAGTTGAACTTCCATGCCGCTACGTGTTCGCCGAGACCTTTCGGCTGGTCCGCAAAGAACTCGCGCGGCTGCGCCTCCGCCGCCACCGCGCCCGCCGGGAGCGCGGCCAGAACGGCGACGCACAGAACGCCCCAAATCGAATTCATGGTTGTGGGCAAGAGCGGCATCGCACGGCTTTGCCCGAAAGCGCCCTCCGGCGCAAGCCGCCGTTCCCTCGCCCCCCGCATTCCGAAGTTGCACTTCGGAACGCGGAGCAACCCTCCGCTGCGTCACGAGGGAGGAGATTTTTATACAGCGGTAGTGTCGCCGCTGCCGCACGCGCCCTGCCCTACCGCCGCTCATTCAGTGCCGGCAGCGCCGCCACGATCTTCATCGTCTCCATGCTCACCCGCACAATCCGCTTGAGCAGGTCCACGATGTAGCGCGGCTGCTGGTGCTCGCGCGCCCAATCGTTCGGGTCGTTGCGGATGCCGCTGTCCTTATCGACGCTCACTTGGTAGCGCTCCTTGATCCACTCGAGGGCGGGCTTGCCGTTCACCACGTAGTCGTAGGCTTCCAGCGGGATGCCGGTGAGCGTGAGGTGGCTGTTGTAGATGATGGCCGTCTTGCCCACCTGCTTCTCCTTGCGGCCAAAGGTCATCTTCTGCACGAGGAAATCCTTCGCCGGCTCCAGCGCCAGCGCGCGCGGTCACGGCTTTCATCCTTCATCCTTCTGCCTTCATCCTTTCCTAAGTCGCTGGCCAAGCGCGCCCGATACTCCGGCGAATGCAGCACGCCATACACGTAGTAAAAGATGTCCTCCTTCGTGACCTTCGACTTCTTAGCACCCGGCGCTCTGAAACGAGGGACCACTGCTACCCTAGAACTAGCCCGGTGAGAAATCGGTCCAAGCGGCTGAGGCGGCCTTCACGGCTTGATAGTTTTTGTCGAGATCGGGCTGGAGCAGGAGCAGCGCGGCGATGCGGCGGGCGTGGTGGGTGAATTCGCGCGCCTCGTCGGCAGTGAGCGCGCGGCCCAGCAGGGCGTGCTCGCGGTAGCTCAGCCATTTCTTGAGCACTTGGTAGCCGCCGAGGGTGTAGTCCCAGACGTTCGCCGGGACGTTGCGCCAGCAGGCGGCGGCGTTGAGGTAAATGTCGGTCGTCGTCACGCCGAGCAACGGCCCCGCGGCGGGCGCGGGCTGCTCGTCCGCGGCGTAATCGCGGGCGTCCGCCTTGCCCTTGCCGGGCATCGTCACCCCGCCCTGCCCCGCGTGGCCCCAGCCGGCGGTGAGGGAAAGGTTCGCGGTGGAGGAAAGGACGGCGATTGATTTCAACTCAGGCCGCACATTGCCATTGGCAACGCCCATCAGCGGCTTTTCCGTATCGAGTAAAGCGGCGACTTGCCGGCCCAACTCAGCGGAGCTGAGCAGCGCGGCCTTGGATTTCGGTAGAGGAATGCGCGGCCAATCCTGCCGGATGCCGTCGGCGTTCTCGGCGAGATAAGCTGGTGCGTAACCGATGGCGAGAGCGTGCATCCAAATCAATGCCGCCGTCTCGGCATCGGTGTCGGGATGGATGCCGAGTTTCGTGAGGTAGGCGCGAGCAGACGGCGAAAGGTTCGCGGTAATCCCGCCTTCGCCAGAACCGTAGGTGGGAGCTGTTTCTTGGATGATGCTGCTAAACTCACCGTTACCGTCGTTTTTCTCCTCCGGTTCTGCCTTCGGTTTTGTGCGCAACCGGATCGGAATGGCGACGGCGTTGGGACGAAGCAGATGATAGTCCGGCAGTTCCGCCGTCATCGTCATGGTGATTTGTTCGTGTGGCCGCTCGGCAAACATCCGCGTGACGAAGAATTGGTTGCCTGGCCAGGATTGCGCCGCAAGCGCGGGCCGATGTTCGTTCCATAGGGGGCGCGTCGTGCTGAAGTAAGCCCAGCGAGAGTCGAAGGGATAGAGGGCGTAGCGGACGATTTGCGCGACATCAAAGCTCCCTGCGACGAGAACCTTTGCCCGAGTCTTCTTTGCGTCGAACCGCCCGCCATTCTTTGTTGGCCCGGCTTTGAGGCGCACAATTTCATCCCAATCGAGCCTCGCATCGAAGTAGCGCCGCATCCGGTCTTCAAGAACCGTTCTGTCGAATGCCATAAGCGATCCCCTCCTCATTTCTTGTAAACCGCTGATTGGCGATTCCCGGCAGAGCGAGACGACGCTCGGCCAGGCGAAGTAGTCCACACTGACGTTCAGTGGTTTGAACGAATGCCGGTTGTTCCCACAAGGAACAGCTTCCTCATACTGTTCTTTGAATTTCTTCGTTGCCAAACTTGCGAGCAGTTCGGCGCGCTTGTTCACGCCCCAGAACTGGCGGAACAACACCTTTGGAGTCTTGCCGCGTTTTGACTGCCGCACGAGCAAACCAACGGTCGTGCCCAGTTTGATTCCCTCCCGGTTGTATTCAGTCGAGAAGACGGAGGGATCGGGTTTTCCATCGGGCGTGAGTTTCCCCGTCTCCCGGCTGTCGCCGTTCAGGCAGTCGAACCAAAGCGTATCGAACTCTTCCACGAACCGCTGGCGCATCACCACGAACGACGGGTCGCCTAGATAGGAGAAGTTTGAGATGTAGCAGACGATCCCCTTGCCGGTTTTCTCCGCGATGCGCCGTTCGGCCAGCCGAAAAAAGCGGACATACAGATCGTCTAGGTTATACTTCTTAATCCCCCATCCACCCTTGCTCTCAGGCTCGGATAGTTTGCAGTGAGACTTCATCACCGGTTGGCCGTCCTTGTCATACAGATCCTTCCCCGCCTTGTTTTTCTTCGGAGTCCAGTAAATGCCTTTGTAGAGTTCAACCAGACCCTTCTCTTCTTTCGGGCTAATGCCCGCATAAGCATTGTAAGGTGGGTTTCCGATGATGACGAGTATCGGTTTCTCCTGCTTCACGCGGCCCGCACCGGCGCGCTCGGCTTCCAGCTCCGGCCAGTTCTTGAGTTCAGGGTTCGCGGTATTCTCATCCCAGCCAGTGAGCGCGTTGGTGAGAAAAATTCCGACTCGCTCGTTCTTCGCATCGTCGAGCGCCACACCGAGATTTTGCAACAGCAGCCCCATCTGCAAATGCGCGACGACGAACGGCGCGGGCATGATTTCAAAACCGAAGACGCGCTTTTGCGCGGCCTCCTTCGCTTCAAGTTCTGCGAGTGCGCCTTCACCCTTCTCCTCTTTCAGCGTCTTGACGATCTTGCGCAGCACCTCGACGAGATACGCGCCGGTGCCGCAGCACGGGTCGAGGACGAAGACGCGCGGATCGGCGAGGCCGTCGGCGATGTGCAGCTCCTCGCGCAGCGCGGTGTCCACGCGGGCGACCATGTATTCCACGATCTCCGGCGGCGTGTACCAGACGCCCAGTTGCCTGCGCAATTCCGGGTCGAAGGCTTCGAGGAAGGGCTCGTAGAAATACTGGACGGCGTGCGACTCGACGAAGCGCTCGAAGAAGGCGGGGCGGTCCACGCGGTTGAGCGCGGCGGCGGTCCAGTCGAGCACTTCGACGAGGCCGAGCGGGCCGAGCTTCGTGGGGGTGGCGACTTGCTCGAAGAGCGCTTTGATCATCGGCACATGGAGCGTCCACGCGGCAGCTTTCCAGTCGAAGGCGTCGCGGCGCGCGGGGTTCTCCTTGTGCCAGAGCACCCAGGCGGAGAAGACGCCGTAGAAGATCGTCTGCACGAGGGTGGAGCGGAAGAAGTGCTCGCCCTTTTCGGCCTCGAACTTCATGCCCAGCGCCTCCTCCAGCGCGGTGCGGATGGCGGTGAGCGCGGGCAGATCGCCGGCGTGCTCGACGCGGACGTGCGCGTCGCGCGCATAGGAGGCGAGGAAGAAGGCGACGTCGCGGGGGTTGTTCAGCGGGGCGGCGTTGAGCAGGACGCGCTTGAGGTATTCGGTGAAGCGCTCGCCGAGCGCGGCGGCGGTCTTGCGCGGATGCGCGGCGGCGCTCCAGAAGGCGGCCTCGTTTTCGGCGAGCTGGAAGGATTCGAGGCGCAGCACGGTCGCACCCGCGCCGCGCTTGAGGAGGAGGAAATCGCGGTAGTTGGTGACGAGCACCTGGCCGTAATGTTTCAGGTAATCGCGCACCTGCTTCGAGGCGGCAATGGCGTCAATTTCATCAGCCGTTCCTTTGACCTCGATAACGCCGCGTGACGGCTGAGGCACACCCAGCAATGGTTTTTCCTCGTCGGTGTTCTTCAGTTGATCGGGCGTGAAGAGGCCACCGTCCGGCAAGCCCGCGCCGCTGTTCTTCAACTGGATGATGCAATGGACCTTTGGTTTCAGGGCGTGTCCGATGGCATTGAAAAGATTTGCGAGCGCGCCGTAGCCCGATGTTTCCTTCACCGCAGCGCCGCTGGCACGGATGTCACGCAATTCGCCGAGGTAGATTTCGAGGGCGTTGCTCATATTGCTTGTGAATAGTCCGGCAGCTAGAACTTGCACTGGATGGCGCAGAATTCGCCCGTGGCGCGCTCCTCCACCACGATGTCGATACCCACGTCGCCGACGTTTCCTTTGCGCGGGAATTCGTTCCACATCCAGACGCGGGAGAAGCGCTCGACATAGATCGGATCGAGTTCCAGATAGCGGCAGATGAGCCGCTCAAAGCGGTCGCCGAGATCGCGGTTGGACGCGGCCTCCGCGCGGAACTGATCGAGAATGGTGTGGATGGTCTGCTGCGCGCCGGGGCCGGAGACGGACGCTGTCGTTGGGGGATTTCCTTTGCTCATCGCCCGTCGTCTAACGGATCGGGCGGCGTGTGGCACTAAGAAAACGGGATGTGGATGGCGTCTGCACGGGGAATTCGCCCGGAAATACAACCCGCTTTGCCGAAAAGCGGGTTTGCTTTTGGAAAAAGCGGGTCTGCTTTTTTGGAAAGCGGGTTGGCTTTTTTCCTGTGCGGGTTCGTTTTTTGCGGAAAGCGAGTTTGCTTTCCGGGAAAGCGGGTCTGCTTTTCCGCTCAACGGGTTGTCTCTGCGGCAAAGCGGGTTTGCTTTTGGGAAAAACGGGTCGGATTGCAGCCCGAATTTTCCCGACAGCGGCCCGGTCGGGAGCGGTGGCATGCTTTTGGCTGAATGATTTTCAACCCGCAGTGGCTCTCAATCCCTGGCCGGCACGGAGCGGATAACAAAAAAGACCAATAAGGTCTTCGCAACAGTCATAGCCCTATGAATAACGCAACCAATGGATTCTATGCGCGGGTCGCGCTTAGTTTCGCGAGAAAGATCGATACCGATCTGATCGCCTTTGTCCGCAACGTCATCGCCCTGATCACCGATAACACCCAATACCCCACGCCCGCGCCGACACTCGCGGCGCTCACCACCTCGGTGAACGCCTTTGAGACGACGGTGCATGAGGCGCTGAACGGCGGCAAGATCGTCATCGCCACGCGCAACGCGGCGCGGGTGGAACTGCTGATGCTGATGCGGCAGCTCGCCGCCTATGTGCAGGCGAGTTGCAACGCCGACCTGCTGGCGCTGCTCGGCTCCGGCTTTGACGCGGTGCGTGCGCCCTCACCCGTGGGCGTGCTGCCCCCGCCCCAGAATCCGCGCCTGAGCCTCACTGGCAAGAGCGGGGAGCTGATGTTCCGCTTTGACCGGGTGACCAACGCGGTGAACTACTCGGTGCAGACCGCGCCCGCCGCCATCGGCCCGTGGGCCGACGAGGATCTCTCGACGGCGACGCGCGTGGTCATCGGCGGCCTCACGCCGGGCGCGACGCTCTGGGCGCGGGCCTGCGCGAACGGTTCCGCCGGGGCCAGCGAATGGAGCGCGCCAACCACGGCGATGGCGCTGTAACAGCAAAACTCGAAACACAAGCAAGGCGTGGTGGGGAAACCCGGCACGCCTTTTCTGTGCCGTGGCGGTGCCGTGGCGCTGGAGCGCCGCTGCTTGCCTCCGCCAAAACTCAAGATCGCGCCGAGGAGAATAATCGGGAGGAACCTCATGCCGCAGTTCAATCACGCGCCTCCGGCCGCCGCCAATCATTTTACCTCAACCTGTGCCGGATCCCCGCCGCGAAGCCCCATCGCGAGTGGATCCGCCCTCACTTGGGCGGATGGGAAACTGGGTTCGCCCAGTGGGTTTGCGCGCGAGTGCCCAAAGAATGTCCGCACCGGAGCACCGTTCGTTTTAGCCAAGGGAGCTTTCGCGGATGATTTTCAAGTGTTCGCGATGGAGTGGGAGCAGGGCGTGCTGCGGTGGTATGTGGACGGCGCGCTCTATCAGAGACAGACCAAGTGGGTCAGCGACGGCGGACCTTTCCCGGCTCCGTGCGACTAACCCACCGACGCCACGAATAACCCCACGGGGGAAAGCTAGATGTTGCGCCGGCGGCGCTTGACGTGGAGCTGGGCGAGGGACTTGGCGAGGGCGGCTTGGACGGCGGCGGATTCCTCGGAGCCGAGGTCGTCTTTGTGGGCCATGGATTCCTGGGCGCGTTTGACGGCGGCTTCGGCGGCGGATTCGTCGATGTGCTCCCACTCGATGGCCATGTCGGTGAGCACTTTCACGGATTTCTGATCGATGGTGACGAAGCCTTCGCCGACGGCGAGATACTTCTTTTCGTGGCCTTTGCTGACGACGAGTTCGCCGGGGTGGATCATGGTCATTAGCGGGATGTGCATGGGGAGCACGCCCATTTCGCCCTCGACCGCCGGGATGACGACGCCATCCACGTCGTCGCAGTAGGCGACTTTCTCGGGGGTGACGATTTCGAGTTTGAGGGTCGGCATGAATTTAGGATTTAGGATTTAGGATTTGGAAGTAAGGCGCTGCGCGCAGTGGGAAGGTGGCAGATAACTTCCTAAATCTTACTTCTTACTTCCTAAATTCCCCATCAGTCTTTAATCATCTCGATGCCACCCTTCATGTAGAAATTCGTTTCGCCGACATCGTCGTGTTTGCCGTCGAGGATTTCTTTGAAGCCGCGGACAGTTTCTTTAATCGAAACGTACTGGCCGGGCGTGCCGGTGAAGACTTCGGCGACGCTGAAGGGCTGCGAGAGGAAGCGCTGGATTTTGCGGGCGCGGAAGACAAGGAGCTTGTCTTCGGGCGAGAGCTCATCCATGCCGAGAATGGCGATGATGTCCTGCAAGTCCTTGTAGCGCTGAAGCACGCGCTGGACGCCGCGGGCGACGAGATAGTGCTCTTCGCCGACGATCTCGGGCGCTAGCGCCTTGGACGTGGAAGCGAGCGGATCGACGGCGGGGTAGATGCCCAGCTCGGCGATGGAACGCTCGAGCACGATGGTCGAGTCAAGGTGCGCGAAGGTGTTAGCGGGCGCGGGGTCGGTAAGATCGTCCGCGGGGACATAGACGGCCTGCACGGAGGTGATGGAGCCTTTTTTCGTGGAGGTGATGCGCTCCTGGAGCGTGCCCATTTCCGACGCGAGGGTAGGCTGGTAACCAACCGCCGACGGCGTGCGGCCGAGGAGCGCGGATACTTCGGAACCGGCTTGCGAGAAGCGGAAGACGTTATCGACGAAGAGGAGCACGTCTTGGTTTTTCTCGTCGCGGAAATACTCAGCCATCGAGAGCGCGGAGAGCGCCACGCGGAGACGCGCGCCGGGAGGCTCATTCATCTGGCCATAGACGAGCGCGACCTTGGACTTACTCAGATCCTTTTGATCGATAACTCCCGCTTCACTCATTTCGTGGTAAAGATCGTTACCTTCACGCGAACGCTCGCCGACTCCGGCAAAGACGGAGAAGCCGCCGTGGCCTTTGGCAATGTTATTGATGAGTTCAAGAATAACTACCGTCTTACCCACGCCCGCGCCGCCGAACGCGCCGACTTTGCCACCCTTGGTGAACGGGCAGATAAGGTCGATGACCTTGATGCCGGTTTCGAGGATGGTCGAGTTCACGTCCTGATCGGTGAGCGTGGGGGCCGCGCGGTGAATGGGATAGCGCTTGGTGTGGGCCACGGGGCCGCGCTCATCCACGGGGTCTCCAGTGACGTTGAAGATGCGGCCAAGGATGCCGTCGCCCACGGGAACGCTGATCGGCGCGCCGGTCGCGGTGACGGGCAGGCCGCGTTTGAGGCCCTCGCAGCCGCTCATGGCGATGGCGCGCACCCAGCCTTCACCGAGATGCTGCTGCACTTCGAGGACGAGCTTGGTTTCGACACCGTTGACGGTGAACTGAATCTCCAGGGCTTCGTAGATTTTCGGGAAGATGCCCGAGACGGAAAAATCGACGTCCACAACGGGGCCGATGACTTGGACGATGGTGCCGGTATTGCTCATAAGGAATGCGGGTATGGGTATGGGAAGGGATTAACCGAGCGCCATTTGGGCGGTCGTGATTTCGAGGAGTTCGGTGGTGATCGCGGCCTGTCGGACCTTGTTGTATTCGAGGGTCAGGTCTTTGATGAGTTGCTTGGCGTTGTCGGTGGCGCTCTTCATCGCGACCATGCGGGCGCTGTGCTCGGAAGCGCGGGAGTCGAGGACCATCTGATAGACTTGGAAGTAAACATGTGCGGGAGCACGGCGCTGAGGACGGCGACGATGTCCGGCTCAAAATCATACTGGGTCTGCTCGCCGGCCTCGGCTTTCACGGTGGCGGTTTCCTGCGCGCCGCCGATGCCGGCGGTGACTTCGAGCGAGGTGATCGGGAGGATCGTCCGCACTTTCGGAGTCTGCGTGAGGGTGTTGATGAAGTCGGTGAAAACGACGGTCACCTTGTCCACCTCACCGCTGGTGAACTTATCCATGCAGAACTTCGCAACCGACTTGGTTTCGAGAAAGCTGGGCGCGTCGCGCAGCTCAAACTCGGCGGTGATGGTGCGGTTGGTGCGGACGAGGTATTGCGCACCTTTGCGTCCGCAGGCGACAAAGATGGTCTTCGCGGGATCGAACTTGGCAACTTCGCGCAGGAGGTTCGTGTTCAGCGCGCCGCACAGTCCTTTGTCGGTGCTGATGACCAAGACCAGCTCCTTCTTTACCTCCCGCGCCGCGAGTAACTCGTGGGCACCTTCCTCGGCACCCGCTGCGACGGAGCGCAAGGCCTTCGCAAGTAACTCAGCATACGCGCGCCCGGCGATGGCAACCTGCTGAGCCTTGCGCATTTTCGCCGCGGCCACCATCTGCATGGCTTTGGTGATCTGCGAAGTGTTTTTGACCGACTTGATGCGCCGGCGGATGTCTCTGGTATT
>JAYWEB010000455.1:0-2715 GCA_043779575.1 Chthoniobacter sp.
GACGTAAGCTGATTCGCATTGAGCAGGGCAAAGGAAAGAAGGACCGCTACGTCATGTTATCGCCGCGGCTATTGGCCGTGCTGCGGTCCTACTGGCGGGCCGCGCGACCCAAGGACTATCTGTTTCCCACTTGGCGCGAAGGCCGGCACATGACCTCCAGCGCCTTGGCCATCGCCTGCCGCAACGCCGCCAGGAACTCGGGAATTCCCAAGCGGATCACCGCCCACACGCTGCGCCATAGTTTCGCGACTCATCTGCTGGAAAACGGCACGGACATCCGAGTGATTCAAGTGTTGCTCGGCCACAGCCGCATCGAGACCACCGCACGCTATGCGCGGGTGGAAGCGCACGTGATTGCCGGAACGCTCAGTCCCTTGGATGCGCTGGCTGACAAGCCCAAGCGCAAAACCGCAAAGTAACCGGGATGCCGCGGCCAGCCGTCGAGCTGGCTGACATCTTTCGACAACACGGCAAAGCGTATCGCGCCCGTCGCGCACGGCCGCTCCAGCAGTTGCGCGTCATGCGCGCGATTGAAGTCTGCCGCACGGCCGCGTTAGGCGGCCATGTCGAAGCCTGCAGCCAGTGCGACTTCACTCGAATCTCGTATAACTCCTGCCGCAACCGGCATTGCCCGAAGTGTCAGAACACCGAGCGGGCCAAGTGGCTGGAAAGCCGGAAGGCCGAACTGCTGCCGGTGGAATACTTCCACGTCGTCTTCACGCTTCCCGAACCCATCGCCCGCATCGCGTTCTACAATCCGGAGACGGTCTACGCCATTCTCTTCCGCACCGCCGCCAAAACCCTTCTCACCATCGCGCGCGACCCCAAGCATCTGGGAGCGGAGATCGGATTCTTCGCCATCCTGCACACCTGGGGACAAAACCTACTGCATCATCCGCACCTGCACTGCGTCGTTCCCGGCGGCGGTCTGAGCCCGGACCACCAGCGATGGGTCGGGTGCCGGCCGGGATTCTTTCTTCCCGTGCGCGTGCTCTCGCGCCTGTTCCGCCGCCTGTTTCTGGAAGCGCTCCAACAGGCGTTCGCCAGCGGCAAGCTGCAGTTGTTCGGGGAACTCAAAGCGCTCGAAGACGCGGCGGAGTTCACCAAATACCTGTCCCCGTTAGGCGAAACGGAGTGGGTGGTCTACGCCAAGCCGCCGTTTGGAGGTCCGGCGCAGGTGCTCGCATATCTTGGCCGTTACACGCATCGCGTGGCGATCTCCAACCAGCGGCTGCTGGCGGCTGAGGACGGCCAAGTCACGTTCCAATGGAAGGACTACCGTCACCATGGCAGGGAGAAGTCGCGAGTCATGACGCTCCAGGCTGACGAGTTCATCCGTCGCTTTCTCATCCACACGCTGCCGCCAAGGTTTCAGCGTATCCGCCACTTCGGATTCTTCGCCAATCGTCATCGGCGGAAGACGTTGGCGCTGTGCCGGCAACACCTGGCGAATCCGGTAACCGAACTGCTGCCCCAGCCGGAGCAATGCCGGGAACTCCGCGAGGTTTTCGACAGCCGCCACCCGGTTCGGTGTCCGAGTTGCGGCGCGGGCCAGATGATCCGGGCCGGTTTTCTCGCGGCTTACCTCTGGCCGGCGAAGCCACCGGATACCTCATGATTCACGTATCGCAGGAATCCGACTGGCTGCGGGATCGCCTTACCGGCAGGAACGGCCGAGGTGTGTCTGGTCAGCAAGCCGGCGGGCAACCGAGCTGCATGAGGGCACCTTTCAGCGGATCCGGCCCAAAAAAATCCACCCTGCCCCCGCGATCCCTTGGGCCGAACCAACGAGGGAAGACGCGAAGACCAGGCCAATCTCCAAAGTATTCCCTTCAACCCGCCGATTCAATCCCCATACCCCAGCCTCGTCCCGCGGTTTAGTTCACCGAGCGGTCTCATCACTCTCGCGGCGATCGACCTCGTCCTCTTCCTCAGCTTTGCCGCGCCGCGAAACTGATGAGACCTTCTTCAATCACACGTATCTAAAATATTTATATCCCCTACATTCCACACGACATCCACCTCCGCCATCCCTCTGAAATTTGGTCCCCCCTCCCCATAATAGAAGTAGGAGATCCTTATGACTCGTCAACAACGCCGCGCCATCAACCGCGCCAACGCTCAGCTTTCCACTGGACCGGTCACCGACCAGGGCAAAGCCGCCTCCTCCACCAACGCGACCAAGCACGGACTCACCTCGATGAAGCCCTGCCTCCCCTTCGAGCAGCAGGACTACGACGCCTTCGCCGCCGACAATCTCCGCCGCCTCGACCCCCAAAATCACGTCGAACAGACCCTCGTCGAGACCATCATCAACACCGAATGGCGCCTGAAACGCATCCCCGCCCTCGAAGCCCGCCTGTTCGCCGCCAGCGACGACGACGACGACCCCCACAAAACCATCCGGAGCCTCGCCACCCTTTCAAGACACGAAGTCCGCCTCCGCAAGCTCCTGACAAACACCCTCATGGAGCTCCACAACATCGTCGCAATGCGCCGTAAACACCAGCAACAGCAGGCTTTAGTCACCCAACAAAAGGAAGATGGCTTCGTTTTGAAATCCCCCCAAACCGCCCAGCCGAGAACCTTCGTCGACCAACTCGCCGAGTCCCAGGCCATCGTCGATGCGGAAGACGCGGCAATAGCCGCAGCCAAAGCAGCCCGAAAAACCAGAGGAACGATAGCCGCCTGACAAGAATCGAACCCAAAAAACGC